>JAVBTU010000391.1:0-9793 GCA_031556015.1 Thermoguttaceae bacterium | reverse complement strand
CATTGTCGCCGACGGCGGAGAACATGAGGCGGTCGGCGTCGAAATCGAGACTGAGATGATTGACGAGCGTGTCGCGGTCCGGTTTGAAAAACGGTATCAAATCGTTTTCCGGGTTTTTCACGTCAAGGAGCATGATTTCGTCGTCGAAACCGCTTTTTGGGAGCGAGGAATTGCTTTCCCAATTCGCGACGAACCCTTCGGACGGGCCTTTTTTGCCGCGCCGAACGAGCAGGATACGGTCGAAATCGAGAACCGGATTATTTTGGTACACGGCCTCGAAACGGAGCTTCTCCAGATCCTGTTGGAGCGAATCGGAATTGGACTTGACGATTGCGTCGAGCTTTTGGAGATATTCTTTCCCGTTAGGATATTTTTCTCCGTAAGTATCGATCAGGTCGTTGATCGCCCGACGGATCGCGTCCGGGTTCGGATCACGGGCCGTGAGATTCGCGTCGCCGTGATCCTGCTTTTCGACGACGGGGAGCTTTTTCGCTTTCGGACGCTCCAGGGTCCAACTTTCGGGAAACGGTTTATCTGTTTCGAATTTCAGTTTGGCGATGTGCGGCGGGGGACCGTTTTCGACTTTGAGCTGGATCGTGTGAAGTCCGGCGACGGGAATCGGAACGTCGATCGCGGTGTCCCAGATGGCGTCGATCGAATTCCAAGACGGCGTCGTGTTGTTCGTACAGAACTTTCCGAGCGATTGTCCGTAGAGGAACACTTCGACGGGCCGAAATTCCGCTTGGGCGACCAGGATCGAAAAGCGGTAGGTTCCGGAAACGGGAAACGGAATATCGTATTCGGCGAAGGCGGGCGATCCGCCGCCGTTGGCGATGACCGGCGGGCCGCCGCCGGTGTACTCGTCCACGAACACGGCGAAGTTGCCCCGATCGAACGCCCACGCGTCGATCTCGAACCCGTTTTCCGCAGCGGAAACCGGGAAGGAGCAAGCGAGAAAAAACATAAACAGAATACTTTGGATTCGTTGGTTCATCGGTCTCATGGTTTTGCGGCAAAACAAGAAGGCGAAAGAAATTGACTCTACCCATTGACAGGTTCAATATAGAGTATAGCCAACCAAAAAGAAAGAGTGTGTCGTTCGTCGCGATTTTGCAGCCAAGCCGGACGTCGGGTTTCCTATCCCAACGGGGTCGGGGGAAACCCCAAATTGACTTCCCTCACCCCTCAAACCCCGGCCTCAAGCGGCAGCAACGTTTCCACAAAGACCTCGCTCCAAAAGTCCGCTTTCTCTTGCGGTTTGACGAGTCCGAGCCATTCCTTTTCAAACAACTCGTCGTCCGCCCAGATCAACTCCGAGAATGCCGTAGTCTCGGACTTTTTTTGCGATTGGTCCAAGTCCAACATCTGCCGCAAACGCATCGTTTCAAAGCGGAGTTGCCGGGTTCTGGAGCCGAATTTTGAGTTGTCCGATTTTTTTCATGGGACGAAATATGTTGATTTTTGAACTGGAACGCACACGTCGAAAACGGTGGTGATTGGATCGAAAGAAAAGAGAGATCGCAATGATGTTTTGTCGAAAAAAGGAGGAATACGAACGGGTATTCCGCCTCCGCGTATGTTTCGAGTCCGCTCCGTAAAAAAGAGTTCCCGAAAATATCGTTTTTCCGGGGATTCCGGCGGGCGGGGGACCACCTTTCTCCCCGGTTCTTAGCGGGCGCGAAAGAGCGATTTATTCGCGGTCGTCGTTGAAGTATTGTTCGGCATCTTTCTCGTTTTTAAGCTCTTTGATCCGAACGCTGCGGAATGCGACCGGGTCGCCGTGTCCCATGAAACCGATCACTCCCGTCGTGTTGAATACGTGGGAGTGCCCGTCCATCGGCGGTTTTTTCCCTTCCACGAACTCGGTCATGTCCGCATCGACAATGACTTTGCGATTGCAGATCACCTTGATTTTATTTCCGTAGACGACGATTTCCTCGCGATTCCACTGTCCGACCGGTCGGAGCGACCCGCGAATCGCCGGAACGAAACGATAGACCGATCCGTGAGTCTGGTACGGCTCCAAATTCTTGTAGACGTCCGCGGTGTCGTCGAGAATCTGAATCTCGTGTCCGTTATAGGCTCCGTCGACGCCGACCCGGGTTCGAATGCCGATCCCGTTATTCCCCGCCGGGGGAAGCTTGAACTCGAAACGGAAGACGAAATTGTCGTAATCTTTTTTCGTGACAAGATTTCCTCCCGGCTCGCACACGATCGCACCATCGACGGCTTTGTACCCGTCGACCGCTCCCTGCCAGATGTCCCGGTTGATTTCCTTACCGTCGAACAGGAGTTCAAATCCGTCTTTTTTCTCCTGATCCGTGAGTGCGTTCGGCGTTCTTTCCGGGCGGTTGTCCTGGCGTGCATTCTGGGCCGAAAGTACCGAAATCGATGCGAAAACGAAAAGAATAGCGATCAAGCCTGTTTTTTTCATGAGTGTGGTTCTCCTGGTGAAATGGACGTGAAAAAGGTCAAACGTCAATCTAGGGGATTCGGCGGTAATATGCAAGTCCACGTGTAAGAACCGCGAGCGAATTTTTGGAGAAAATGGGGGAAATAACCGATAAATGATGTGCGGGATGCTGCGCCGGCCTCCAGGAGGCTCGGCTAAACGAGCTGTGGGGAAGGGATGCCTGGTGGATTTCTGCCCCCTTTGGTTATGGTTAAGCGCATCATTGTCCTGTTTTTTGTCGGGCTTGTTTTTTTTCTTGGGATCAGTCTCGGAAGTTTTTCCCCGGACGAAGGTCCGCACGCCCTTCAGTTTCCCCAAGCGGAAAGCTTTCACAATCTTTGCGGTGCGTGGGGAGCGACCTGCGCGTCGTTATTGTTTTCCAGTCTCGGTTTCGCGGCGTACGTTCTGCTTATTCCGCTGCTGGTCGGGATCGTTGCGTTTTGGTTCAACCGGTCGTTCGATCAGATTCCGTTGCGGATTCTCGGGTTCGGCTTGATTCTTTGCGCCGTTTCGACGTTTTGCGCTCTGCTGCTCAGCGAGGAGCGATCGGCCCTGGTGATCGGCCCGGGCGGGTATCTCGGGGCGTCGCTCAAGCACGGGCTCGGCAAATATTTCGCGACGATCGGGTGCTACATTTTCTTGACATCGCTTTTGATCGCCGGGTTGATTCTCACTTGCGAATACACGATGGTCCGGATTTTCCTCTGGGCGTTCGGAATCACGCCGATCGGACACACGCTTGTCGACAAACTCAAGCAAACTCAGGAACCTGAAACCGTCGCTTCGTCCCCGCCGCAAGAAACGGAAACCGTTGAAACCGTTAAGCCGCAAACCCGGCAAAAGCCGGAAAGTCAGAATCCGTTCGCGCAAAAAACCAAGCAAAAATTCATCCCTCCCGAGTTCGAGACGCCCCGGGAGCCGGAGCCCGTTTGGTATCCCCCCGAGCCCGAACCGAGCGACGAGCTCGACGACGAAATCTTCGAAGAACAATACGAGGAAGAAGAGTACGAAGAGTTCGAAGACGAAGCGTACGAACCCGAACCGGAGGAGGAGTACGAAGAAGAGGTGATGCAGTACGCCGAAGAAGAATCCGACGAGCCGACCGAAGCGTACGATGAAGAAGACTATTACGAAGAGGAAGAAACGCCGGTCGAAGAAGAATTGATCGAGGAGGAAATCGAAGAGCCCGCCGCGGAAGACGAGTCGGACGAACCGCAAACCGAAATCGTAACGGAATCCCTGCCCGAACCGATCCCGGAAAAATCCGGACTGTTCGGTTGGTTGAAACGCGGACCTTCGGAACCTCCGTCGGAAGAAATACCCGAACACGAATCCGAACCGGAGGAGGACGCCGCCCCCCCCGAAGAGGAAGCGTACAATTTGCCCGAAGTGGAGTTGCTGGTCCCCTCGGCTCCGTTCAATTACGAAGTGTTCGAGAGTACGGTAAAAAAACAGGCGGCTCTGCTCGAAAAATCGTTTCATGATTTCGGCTTCAATATTCGTGTCGTCGAAATTCAAACCGGACCGGTGATCGCGCAGTTCGAAATTCAATTGGAGCGGGGGTTGCGGCTGAGCAAAATCCAGAACCTGACCGACGACCTTGCGATTGCGCTAAAGGTCCCGACGGTCCGGATCGTCGCTCCGATTCCGGGCAAGAACACGGTCGGCGTCGAAATTCCGAACGAAGACCGGCAGATCGTCCGGCTGCGCGAAGTGATCGAAGAAACGACGGAAACCGCGAAGAACATGCAGATTCCGATCTTTCTCGGCAAAGACGTGTCCGGGACGTCGATGGTCGTCGATCTGGCGAAAATGCCGCACCTTTTGATCGCCGGTCGGACCGGGACGGGGAAGAGCGTCTGTCTCAACTCGATTATCGTTTCCATGCTCATGACCCGGACGCCGGAGCAGGTCCGGATGATCCTCATCGATCCGAAAATGGTCGAATTGAGTCCGTACAAGTCGATTCCGCACCTGATGCACCCGGTCGTGACCGACATGCGTAAAGCGGAAGCGATCCTCGGCTGGGCGGTCGAAAAGATGGAGGAGCGGTATCAACTCCTCGCCCGGGCCGGAGTCCGTCAACTCAGCGAATACAACAATCTGTCAGAGGAGGAATTGTACAACCGGATGAAGCCGGAATCGCTGGAAGAATGGGAAACGCTGCCGCATTCGCTGCCGTACATGGTGATCGTCGCGGACGAAATGGCCGACTTGATGATGACCGCCGCGAAGGAAGTCGAAACGCATATCATCCGTCTGGCGCAAAAAAGCCGGGCGGTCGGGATCCATTTGGTTCTCGCAACGCAAAAACCGACCGTCGACATTCTGACCGGATTGATCAAATCGAACCTGCCGGCCCGAATCGCGTTCGAGGTCGCCAGCCGGACCGACTCGTTGGTCGTGCTGGACCGGGTCGGGGCGGAAAAGCTGCTCGGCAACGGCGACATGCTGTTCCTCAAACCGGGAACTTCGCAAGTGGTTCGCGGGCAGGGAACTTACGTGAGCGACAAGGAAATCGAGGCGTTGATCGAACAAATTGGAACGGAGGAGCAGGACTTCGCGTCCGAACTTTTCGACTTGAAAATCGAAGGAGAGGAAGAAGAACTGGACGACGAAATTCCCCGGGGCCGGGACGCGATGTACGAAAAATGCGTCGAATTCCTGATCCGGGAAGGCCGCGGCAGTTTGTCGCTGTTGCAGCGTCGGTTCAGCATCGGGTACAACCGTGCCGCGCGGATCATGGACCGCATGGCCGCCGAGGGGGTCGTCGGACCGTACAACGGTTCCCAAGCCCGGGAAGTCGTTCTGACGCTTTCCGACTGGCGAAAAGTGTACGAACAGCGCATCGCCGAAGCCGCCGACGGACCGAGAAAACAAAACCCGGTCAACCCGACGGCAATCCCGCGCAACAAGCCCCCGATCCGAAGCGCCGTGGTGCCAAAACTGGAAAAGGTCAAAATCCGGCGCAGCGTCCCGTTCGATCATTCCGCGGCCGCAGCCGCGACCGCGCCCGGCGAAGGAGACGGTTCCTCCTGAACCCGGGCGTCTCAGATCGCGTCGCGCCAGGTTTGGTCGTAAAAGTCGCTGTACCAGGAATCGCCGACCGGCTGGTCGTTACGGATCATGTCCCGGATGATCGGATAGTCGCTTCCCCGCTGAACCCGGGCGAAACCGTCCCCGCCCTGTTCGAGAATCCAAACGTCCTCCGGCGGCATCCAATCGGCCAACCCTTGAAAATGCGTCGCAAAGAGAAATTGCGAATACCCCATCACCTGCGTCGACGTTCGAAGATCCTTGATGAACGTTTTCAGGAAACGATAATCCAAACCGTTTTCCGGTTCGTCGATTCCGATCAACGGCGCCGGGGTCGGCTCCTCCAAAAGAAGGTAATACGTTAAAAGTTTCAAAAACCCTTCCGAAAGCTGGTGTCCGCTGAACGGGGCGGGAAACTTTTTCCTTTTCACCGCGAGCGAAAGACGGTTTTGACGCCCTTTATCGACGTCGATCATTTCCACATCGGGAATCTTCGCGGCGATTCGGTTCAGGATGCCCTGGAAATTCGGCGGGTATTCCCTTTGAAGGTGCCGCAGCAGCGCGACGAGCCCTTCTCCCCGAGGGCCGGGAATCTGCGAAACCGTCGACGGCATCGTAAACGACCGCTGGTTCTCCAGCGACGCCGAGGAAAGATAAAAGTTCGCGAAAAAATTCTTGATCTCTCCGACGACCGGATAATCTCGCTGCTCGCCGAGGGAAGCGACGCCTAAATGCCGCATGTCGGTCCGTTCGACCCGGGACATGTCGTCGCTGATTTTCCCGTTCGTCAAAAGATGTCGCACGATTTTTTCGCCGTTCTGAAAAAACAGGATCGGCATCCCGAACGATTCGGCCGTTTCCGCCCGGTAGGCGAGGAGCTCCGTTTCCACGTAAGGCCGGTTCCCGACGCCGAAATCGATATTCACCACATACGTCAAAACTTTCGAATGCGGCGTCAAACGGAAGTTGAACCCGAACGAAAGCGGTCCTTCGGCCCCTTGGGAATAAAGGGCTTCGTACCCGCCCCGTTTCAGGCAGGCGTCTTCGATGCCGAGTTTCAAGCAGTCGTCGAGGAATGCGAACGCGTCGAGGACCGAACTTTTCCCGGTCCCGTTGCGACCGATCAGGACCGACAGCGGCGACAGCTCGTACTTTGTTTGCGCCAGGTCTTCGTCGACGTACACGAACTGCAGATAGCACGAACCGATCGCGAACTGTTTAAGCGCGCGGAAATTCTTGATCCAAAAACCTTCGAGGAGCGGCATGAGACAACGGGATAAATTCGTCGGACGGGAACACGCTCCTTTCTACACTTACTCTCGGGATTTGTCAATCTTCTTGCGTTTTTTCGGACAAAATTGTTTGCCTGACATTTTTTGTGTATAAGAGTGGAGGTTCGCGAAAAATTGGTAGAATATCCCGAACGGTATGAATGGTGATTCCGGTCGAAAACCACGAAGAAAGACCGGTGCGACAAACGGAACAACACGCGCGGACGAGGCGTCCGTACTCCAAACAACTTCAACAAAGACCACAACGATGAAACACCTTTCTCTTTCCCTTGTTTTTTGCGTCGCTTTCCTTTGCGTTTCCGCTTCGGCCGATTCGCTGGATCCTCGAGCGCCGCATGTCGTCGATTCCGCCGTTCCGATGAAAGTGAAGCCGTTTCCGTTGGAACAGGTCCAGCTCCTCGACGGACCGTTCAAAGCGGCCCAGGATCGGGAACTGGGATACCTGCTGCAAATCGAACCGGATCGGATGCTCGCCCGGTTTCGCAAGAACGCCGGACTTGAACCGAAAGGCGAAGTCTACGGCGGTTGGGAAAAAATGCAGATTGCCGGGCATTCGCTCGGACATTATCTTTCCGGTTGCTCTTTGATGTATGCTTCGACCGGCGATCCGCGATTGAAAGAAAAAGTCGATTACATCGTCAAGGAACTCGCCGAATGTCAGGACGCCGGAAAAGACGGGCTCGTTTCCGCGATTCCCGAAGATCGACGCCTGTTCGGCGAAATCAGTCGCGGGGATGTTCGGACGGAAGGGTTCGATCTGAACGGATATTGGGTTCCCTGGTACACGCTCCACAAAGAATTCGCCGGCCTGATCGACGCGTACCGTTATTGCGATAACAAACAAGCCCTCGACGTCGCGAAGCGGCTCGGCGATTGGGCGATTGAGATCACGAAAAATCTGGATGACGCGTTGTTTGAAAAAATGTTGAAATGCGAACACGGTGGTATCAACGAATCGCTTGCCGACCTGTACGCGATCACCGGCGAAAAGAAATATCTCGACCTGGCCGAACGGTTTTACCACCACGCCGTCCTCGATCCGCTTTCGCAGGGCGTCGACAATCTTCCCGGCAAGCACGCGAACACGCAGATTCCGAAAATCATCGGCCTGGCACGACTGTACGAATTGACCGGCAAGGAATCGTACCGCAAAACGGTCGAGTTCTTCTGGGACCGCGTCGTGAATCATCATTCCTACGCGACCGGCGGAAACAGCATGGACGAGCATTTCGGACAGCCGGACAAGCTCAACGACCGACTCAATAATCAAACGACGGAAACGTGCAATACGTACAACATGCTCAAGTTGACACGACACTTATACTGCTGGACCGGCGACGAAAAGTACGCCGCGTTTTACGAGCGGGCAATCTACAACCACATCCTCGGCTCGCAAAATCCGGACGACGCGATGGTGACCTATTTCGTACCGCTCAAATCCGGCATGTTCAAAACGTACTCGACGCCGTTCGACAATTTCACCTGTTGCCACGGAACCGGAATGGAAAACCACGCCAAATACGGCGACAGCGTTTTTTACCGCTCGAAAGACGAAGACGGAACCGACGTGATCCACATCAACCTTTTGATTCCCGCCGAACTCGACTGGAAGGAAAAAGGAATTAAAGTTCGTTTGACAACCGATTTCCCGAGTTCGAGCAAGTTTTACGTCGAAATGATTCGCCCGGAGCATTCTCAAATCAAAATCGTCTGGGAAGGCCGTCCCGAGTCGTGGGGATATATAAGGTCCCAGATGTTGGCGCTTACGATACCTAAAACGAACCCTGAAACGAAAATCACTAATGAATTCGACGCGGACATTTTGCGACTCCGGACCGAATCGATGCCGGACAATCCGGACCGAATCGCCGTGTTTTACGGGCCGGTGCTACTCGCCGCGGATCTGGGACCGATCGACGAACCGAACGTCGAGATTCCCGTCCTGCTCACGGCGGAGAAGGATCCGCAAAAGTGGATCAAAAAAGTGAGCGACAAACCGCTCGTGTTTGAAACGGTCGACGTCGCAAGGCCGAAGCAGGTCAAGCTGATCCCGTTTTATGAAATGCACCATCGCCGATACGCCGTCTATTTCGACCGCTTTTCGCAGGAGCAATGGCAACAGCGGGAAGAATTGCTTCGTAAACAGCGGGAAGAAGAGGAGCGGCTCGAAAAACTGACCATCGACCGACTTCGAATCGGCGAAATGCAGCCGGAGCGGGACCACAAGCTGACCGGCGAAAAAACCGACTCGGGGGAAGCGTTCGGACGAAAATGGCGTCATGCGACCGACGGGGGCTGGTTCGCGTTCGAGATGAAAGTCGATCCACGGGAATCGCAGAAGCTCGTTTGCACCTATTGGGGAGGCGACGGCGGGAATCGGACATTCGACGTTCTCGTCGACGGCGAAAAGATCGCGACGCAAAAGCTCGACCGGAACGCCCCGGACAAATTTTTCGACGTCGTGTACGAACTCCCGGAAAAGCTGATTCAGGGAAAGGAAAAAATCACGGTCCGCTTCCAGGCTCATCCGAACAACATGGCGGGCGGCCTGTTCGATTGCCGGATCTTGAAGCAGGAGCAATAGAATTGATCGCGTTGAAAAAACTCCAAGGGAAATTTCACCGTTAGCCGGTTCGCCTGCGAACCGCTGTGAGGTGTTTCTTCTGGAGCACAGGCTTCCAGCCTGTGTCACGGGCAGGATGCCCGTGCTCCAAACAAGTCGCTCCAATCAATGCAAAACCATCAATGGGTTCGAACGAAAAAAAACACCGAAGTTTCCTTCGGTGTTTCGTATACAAAAGGGTGATGCGAATAGTGAGCCGAAAAGGGATCAGCTCCATACTTATTCGGTTGCTCATTACTGAAAAACCGTATATCTAAGTATCCTTAGAAAGGAGGTGATCCAGCCGCAGGTTCCCCTACGGCTACCTTGTTACGACTTAGTCCCAATCGCGGAGTTCATCTTCGGCGCTTAGCTCCCATAGGGTTGCTTCGGCGACTTCGGATGCCCCCC
>JAVBTU010000429.1:0-3343 GCA_031556015.1 Thermoguttaceae bacterium | reverse complement strand
AACGGAGCATCTCCCGGTAGGCGTAATTTGTGAACCCGGCCATCGGCGCCGAAAAAACCGGCGGATCGACGAGCAACGAACCGAGCGTGACGGGAGACGGAGGAAACATGAAACGTAAAATTCGATGTGGTGTTACGGACCGGAAGAAACCGTTCCGCGCGGGACGATCATTTTTCGGTCGCAGCCGGGATGGGGGACCAGTTCGAAACCGGCGTGGTAAATGGTGCCAAGACGTTTTTCGTTCATCAAATCGCCCGGCGGACCGTCGAAAACGATCCGGGCGTCCGAGATCGCGATGATGTGGTCCGCTTCGAGGGCGGCCCGGTTGACGTCATGGGTCACTTCGAGGATCGTCGTCTTTCTTTCGCGGTTGATTTGACGCAGGTAACGGCAGATTTCGTCCTGGTGCCGGTAATCCAAAAAAGTCGTCGGCTCATCCAGGAGCATCAAATCCGGCTGTTGTGCCAGCGCCGCGGCGAGGATCACCTTCTGTCGTTCGCCGCCGCTGAGCGTGTCGATTTTCCGATTCGCGAACGAGGCGATTTCCATGGCGTCAAGCGATTCGTCGACGATCCGGCGATCCTCTTGCGTGAGCGGCGAAAGCGGATGCAGATGCGGATACCGCCCCATCTCGACGATCTGCCGGACCGTGAAGGAAAACACCGTCGTGAGATTCTGCTGCACGTAAGCGATCCGCTTGGCGAGCCGTTTGCGGCTGGTGTCACGTACGGAAACGCCGTCCAGTGCGACGGTTCCCCGCCAATCGTTCAGGATCCGCAAAACGCAGCGCAAAAGCGTCGTTTTGCCCGCTCCGTTGGGCCCGATAATCGCGGCGAACTCGCCCGGCATCACATCGAAAGAGATTTTTTCGAACAGGACGCGGTTGCCGAACCGGTAATTCAAATCACGGACCGAAAGATGTGGAGTCATGGTGAAGAAGGCGGGTTGGACTCCAGGATCATTTCGAGATATCCTTTTCGCACACTTTCGCCGAGCCGTCCCTGTTCGATGAGCGTTCGGGCAAAGCGCAACAAAGATTCCCGGGCTTCGTGCAAGGTGTCATGATCGGCGAAGGTTTCGATTTCCAAAAATTCGTACGGCAGACCGCGATCCTTCAGGACCGGAACCGAATCGAGGAGAAGATGAAACTCGCGGTTCTCGTGAATTCGCTTCGCCGATTTCCGAAATTTACGAACGGTTTCAACCGGCGTGAAGCCGAGCGATTCCAAGAGCTTGCGGCAATCGTCGCAGGTCCCCGGAACGAGCCGAAATTCGATTTCTTCGCGGGATTTCGTTTCAGAATCGATTTTCGGACCTTTATAGGTAAGAATGTCCGAAGTTCCGTTGCACTGGCGGATCCTTAATCCTTCGTCCGTTAAAGCGAAATCGCGGCAAGGGTGCGCGTAATAGGTGTCAGCCTCTTCGATGGGATTTTCCCACTGAAATTCGAGCGGGCCGAGCACCGGGAATTTCATTTCGACTTCATAAACCATCGTTAGCGGCGGGGCTCGCCCCGCGTTGGAGTGGTTAACGGTTTTGATTTGTTCACACTTATGTTATTTTATCAACACCCGAATGAAGCGGCAGTCGCAACTCGGTTTTTTGATGCAATTCCGGCAAGCAAAGCCCCAACAGCATCAACGGCGTGAGAAATACTATCGAAACAAAAGCATAAAAAAATCCTCCCACGAGGAGAAACCAGTAATATAAATTTCGAGGAGTTTTCTTTTCCGCCTTCATAGGGGATTTTTTACACCGGAATTCAGGAACGGTTCTACGAATCGCAAGAATTGTTTTCAGTGAGCATAACGGATAGTACTCATCTCGGAAATTCTCTTCCCGCATTTCATACCAGTACGTCAAAGCAACCGCAACACTCGTATCGACGACGTAAAATAAAATGCCGAAGCCAAACGCACACAGGTCGCTTCGTTGAAAAAGATAGTAAAATATTGCGACGGAGATCAGGAAAACCGATAGCGCCAGCGTTTGCCGTACCGTCCATTTCCATTGGCGGTTGATAAACATCTCACAATCCGATTGGAGAAACAGACGAAAGCGATTGAGGGCCATCCATTCGGTTCTTGACAGACTGGAAGAAAAAATGGTGTGTTGAATGATGTCGTTCATCCATTGCGCGACTTTTTTGACACCGTCGTCGCCAGTTTGTTGTGAAATCGCCGGAGTATCTAAAATCACTCCCAATATACTCGTTTGGTCCATATAATCATCGATCAGGCCTAAGAGGTGTTTTCTCGCTTGCGAGTCAATCATGGAATATACGGCTGCCGTAAGAGCGGGACAGCCCGGGGCAAGCCCCGGCGCTAACGGGTGGGCGGCGACACCAGATCGGCGATGTAGAAGCTGCCGTAGGTGTGGACGCGGTCTTTTTGGTGCAATTCGGCGGCAAGTTCTTTGTTGTACGACAAGTATTCGGAGAGCTGGTGCTTTTGTCCGTTTCGCACGACGGGGACCGTGTCGATGTATTCGGTTCGAAGGCCGCCGCTGCGCCAGAGGATGCGGGTTTTGTCCGCGGCCCGATCGAGGATCGCGTCCCATTCCGACACCAGGGCGTCATAAAGCTGGTCCGAGAGCCAATCCATGTGGTCCAACAGCACGAACCGGGAAATCTTGCGATCCGTCTTCCGCAGGAAACCTTCGACGGTGTCCGTGTGGACGCTGATCTTGTCGACCAGACCCTCTTTGAGTTTGTGGAAGTTTTCCTCTTCGAGATATTCCGGACAACAGGTTTTCGTATAATGCCCGGTCGCGTAAGCCCGCCAGAAATAGTTGTCCGCGATCGGGAGTTCACCGAACACGGCGTCCAGGCAGTCCATGACGAACTTGACGACTCCGCCTTCGTATTGCTTTTCGATCTGTTTGCGTTGCGCTCTTGGGACGCCGAGCATCGACAACGTGGTGTCGCGATTGACCAGAAACCGGATCGGACGCGACCAGAGTTTCTTGCGGATGTCGTTGTACCAGATCGATTTCTGTTCCTCAAGCGTTTTGGCTTCCAGCAGCGCGTTGACCGACGCGCGGAAGCCGCCGACCTTGTCGATGTAGACTTTGATGATCCTCGCGAACGCGCCGGCGGTTCCACAGAAGTAGAACGATTTGCGGCGGCTGTCGAAATACTTTTTGATCTTCTTGTCCCAATAGGCCTGCGACCAGGGGGAAAGCTCCGCGCGGAGTTTTTCCTTATAGAGTTCGCGGACACCGGGGAGTTTGGCGTCGCCGAACATTTTGAAAAACGTCGGATAATCGAGGTTCCGGATTCCCGCGATCTTCAGTTCGAGCAAGGCGTTTTGACGCGGATTCATATCGACCGCATCCACGTGAT
>JAVBTU010000151.1:0-5032 GCA_031556015.1 Thermoguttaceae bacterium | reverse complement strand
ACCAGGCGTCATTTCTTCAATCTCAAGCAATTTGATGATAACAATCGCCTGACTCGGCTTGATTTCGAAAAATTCACGGTTGGGGTTAGGACGCATCGGACCGAATGCCTCGTGGAGTGCTTTTTCAACTTCCTTTGCTTTTTCGATTTTAGCGGCATACTCCACTGTAAAGGGAAAGGGTACTCCGGACGAATACAATTCTTTGATTCGTTTATCAACGTTATCGGTAGTGATGCCGATCTTTACAAGCCCTTTCATGGCAGGATTCGTTAAGACATAAACAATGTTCTGCTCACTCATGGTTGTTGATTTGTTTGGGGGGCTATGGTTCTAAAGGTATATGGGCACAAAACGCAGGCGTCGAAGATCGCTGTAAATTCGCACATCAATACATACCCAGTCACTGTGAGTCCTTGCCTTGCAACCGGCGGCGAAAAGTTTGGCGACGAACTGAAAACTCTCATGACGCTTAAATTCCGGTCTTTTGAAAACGTAGAATTAAAGGGATAGGTGACCCGCAAGTTTCACATGCGGCTCTTTGGCGGCATCGGGTCAAAAAGCAAAGGGGCGGCGTTTCTCACCGTTTGAATCAGCTCTTTTTTCAATTTGGCATAACTCTTGGAATCCAGAGTCGCCGTCAGTTCTCTGCCGGATAGTTTCGGAGCGGGAGCGTTCATCAACAAGGAAAAAACGCTGAGCATCCCGCTTTCCACGGGGCCGGCTTCTTCCTTGAATCGTTTGGTCATCGCCTGATACTGTTTGATACTTTCTTCCTGGTATCCTTGTAGTTCCTTCGCGGAAGCCTCGTCTTTCATTTGCACCGTCGCCTTGAATTCCGGTTTATTGATGTCCAACGCCGCACGGAAATAGTCCATCTTTTTCCAAAGTAGATTCTGGGTTTTTTGGCCGATCTCCATTGCCGCTTTCGCTTCAGGATATTTCTCGTAGACTTGGGGGGGAATTTCGGGCTGGTTTTCCATTTCCTCATCGAATACGGACGCGTTTCCGACGACGATTTGGAGCATTGGGCCGCTGGAGACGTTGAGTGCTTCGGCGAACTCGGGGCGTTTTTCGCTGCTCGGCTTGGCGAAGCGGGTTTTGACGTACTCCATGATTTCCTCCTTCTCCGCGAAGCTCGGTAGGGTCGGTATTCCGAAGACGAACCCGTGCCGCTGGAACGTGATCGGGCACTGGTTTTGCAGGAGCAGCTTGCGGAGAGCGTCGACTTCCGCTTTCGGTTTCTCGTCGTCGGCCGGAATGACGACGAAGAACGGATACATGCGTTCGTCCGCCGCGTCTTTGTCGAGAATGAAGAAAATTTCGTCCGCTTTACCTTTCTCGCGGGCCGCTTTGACGATCGGCTGAACGGTCGCCGCGGCAACGGTCAATCCGCCTTGGCCCGCAAGGAGAATCTCGCCCGCCTTGGCCTTGTCCGTGACAAGCTGCGGAACGATGTCCTTCAGTTCACCGTTGAGAAAATCCATGATTTTCGGAACGTCCACCTGATTCAAATCGACCCGAGCGACGGCGATCGTTTTGGAATCGAGAACCGGCGCAAGATCGGCTGCCGCGAAAGCGGAGGAGACACAAATGAAAAGACACAAGACGAAAGTGAGCGTACGCATTTTGTGTAGAGGGAAAAGGGGCTTCGGTTAGCGCCGGGGCTTGCCCCGGGTTACGGCGGAGAAACGTTGATTTTCGAAGTTGATTGTGGGTGAAAATTCACACCGTTCCGCAAGTTGCGCTGTGCTTCACGTGCGGCTCTTTGGGGAAATTTATTCCCGGTCTTTCCCGATCTCTTTGAGCTTATTGACTTCCCTCGGCGAGAGAACGCGGTAGTCGCCGGGGAGCATTTTGCCGATCTTGATCGGGCCGATGGAAATACGAAGCAGAGCGAGAACTTTGTGATGAACGTGCGCCAAGAGCCGCCGGATTTCCCGGTTCCGGCCTTCGGTAAGCGTGATTTCGAGGATCGTGCTTTGTTTATGGTGTCCCTTGACGACGACCCTTTCGGCTCGGGCGAAACCTTCGGCCAAGTACATCCCTTTCTTTAACTGCTCGATGGTGCGATGTTCGACGGTTCCGGCAACCTGGACCCGGTAAACTTTCGGAACGCCGAATCTCGGGTGGGTCAAACGCTCCGCCAGATCGCCGTCGTTCGTCAGGAGGAGCAGTCCTTCACTATTCATGTCGAGTCGCCCGACGGGAAAAAGCCGTCCGAATGATTCGGGAATCAAATCAATCGCGCGACGACGACCTTTTTCGTCCTGGTTGGTGCAAAGAAACCCCTTCGGTTTGAAAAGAGCGAGATACGCCGGTTTGGAGCGTCGGAGAAGTTGACCGTCGACGCGTATCTCGCAGAGATTCGGATCGACTTGGGCGCCGAGTTGGTCGACGACCTTGCGATCGACGCTGACTCGTCCGGTCGAAATCAATTCTTCACAAGCGCGACGACTCCCGAATCCGGCGGCGGCGAGGATTTTTTGAAGTCGCTGTTTCGGGGAATAATCGACGCGTTTTTCACGGACCGGTTTGGACGAGGGGCTTTTCTTTGTCGCCGTTCGCAGGGTCGTGCCCGCGCGGCGTTCCGTTTTTTTTCCGGATTTTTTTGAGACGACCGCTTTGCGACGAGGGGACTTGGCAACCTTTTGACTCGCACCGCGATCAGATTTTTTGACGAATTTTTGACTCATGCGAAGAAAAAAGATGAAAGAAAAGAGGCGGCGTATCCCCACTTCCGGAGTGCGCACAGCATACCAAATTCCCGGTGGGATGAACAGTCCCATCGAGGATTGCTCCTCCACTAGTACACGCTTTCTCAAATACGATTCATTTTCAAAGACTCTCTTTTTTGTTTTTTCTCACGGAGGCACGGGGGCACGGAGGAGTTACCCGCAGGGTATCATTCTCCGTGTCTCCGTGCCTCCGTGAGAGAATAATGAACTTTATTTGAGAAATGGTGTACTCGTGAGTCAAGTCAGAAAAACCGCTTTTTAGCCAACGGGAGCGAGAATCGTCGGAGCGGAGCGGCGGTCGAATGCGAAATCACTGCCGTCCGAATAAGACCAGGCACTGATCGTCGGTTTGCTGCGTCTTTCCGGAAAAGCTGCGGACCGCGGAAACAAGATTTCTGCCGATTTGCGGGATCGGCGCTTTTTTGTTCGCGTTAAGCGTGTTGAGTACTCCGTCGAGTGAAAAGAATTGGCCGCCGGCGTTCATCGCATCGGTCAAACCGTCGCTCATCAGGACGCATGACTGGCCTTTCTCCAGGACGAAATCAAACTCCTCGAAGTCCGAGTCTTCCAGAACTCCGAGCGGCAGACTTCCGATGTGTTCGGCAAGCGTACTCGTCGGTCGAACCGGATCGACCAACAACGGCGGAAAATGTCCCGCGTTGACGAAGCGAACATGGTGCGTTTTGGGATTGAGGACCGCAAGGAAAAACGTGATGAACCGGTTTTCCCAACGATTCTCGCAAAACGTTTTGTTCAAACGTTGGATCGCCTGCCGGAGCGAAGGCTCGATCAGCAGCCCGTACCGCACCTCCGAAGACAGCTTGGCCATCAGGAGCGCGGCGGAGATTCCCTTGCCGGAAACGTCCCCGAGCGCGACCGCGATTTCCCCGTTCGGAAGCGGAATAAAATCGTAATAGTCGCCGCCCAGATACCGCGCCGGTTGATAATAATCGAAAAACTCATACCCCTCAATCGCGGGCAGGGCGACCGGCAGGAGTCCTCGCTGAACTTTGTGCGCCACGGAAAGCTCGCGTTCGAGAATCCGCTCCTGGATCATCGCGTCGTGGTACTGTGCGTTTTCGATCGAAACGGCAATTTGATACGCGACACTGACGAGCAGGTCCAGGTCGTTGTAGTTGAACTTCTTTCCGCTGGAGCGGGAGTCGACCTGGATCACGCCCAGACAGGTATCCTGATCCGCGCCGAGGATCGGGGCGGCCATGACCGAATGAATATTGTAATTGACGATGCTTTCACTCGGATCGAACCGGGAATCGTTGCCGATGTCGTCCGAAAGAATCGCCGCTTTGGTCGAGGAAACTTTCTCCAAAATGGAGCGGCTGATCCGGAACGATTCCTGGTTTTGCGGATTGCGGTGTTTGAACGCGCGAAGCTCGAGCCGCTTGGTTTGCAGATCGTTGAGCAGGATGTACGCGCAGTCCGCCTGTCGAAAGATTTTCAGGAGATTTTCCAAAAGCTGCGGCAGCACCTGGTCCAACGCGGCGCCGAGATTGCGGCCGATGTCGATCAGCGCCCGGAGCTTCACTTCCGCGTTCGCCGGATTCAAGTGCGCCTTTTGCGGAGACGAGACGTTAATTTCCGTCGTCATCCGGAACTGATCGTCGTCCATCGGGGCGTCGTCGATGATGATTCGCGGATCGGAAGCGATCTGAAACTGGGAGTCACCGGTCGGTCGGACGTCTTTCGAATGATCGAAAAAACTGAACTCGACGTCGCAGATGCGGATCACGTCGCCGTTGAAAATGCGGACTTTCGAATCGATCATCCTGCCGTTCAAGTACGTTCCGTTGCGGCTGTGAAGATCTTCGAGAAAGTACCCCTGCGGCTCCTTGATGATCCGCGCATGCTCACGACTTACGGCTCCGTGGTCCATGACAATCTCGCAACACGGATGTCGACCGAAGGTCGTCGATTCGTGCGTGAGCGGAAAAGTTTCTTCCGCGAGATATTCACTCTTGGGCGTCTTTAAGTACGGTGTCTTCAAGGCAGTCGGAATAGGCTGTAGGCTGACCGGCCCCAAGCGTCGGCATGGGGTGATAGCGAGGGGATTTAAGAATACAAAACCGATTTTCTTTGGTGAAAGACGGCAGCCGACAGCCTGTCGCCCAACACCCGATCTAAGTCTAAGCAATATTTTCGTATCCGTAAATCCCCTGAGAAATTTTCTCGATCCGGCCAGTCGTTACAATCCGAATGATCGATTCCCGGTTTCTCTTTTGGCGGCATCGAGGATCAATTCCCGAACGTCCGCGGCCAGGTAAAGCGAACCGGTCGTA
>JAVBTU010000400.1:0-13820 GCA_031556015.1 Thermoguttaceae bacterium | reverse complement strand
GAAAAACGATTAGGACGCGGTTTGGAGGCTCTTTTGGGAAAAGTTGCCGCGTTGGAAGAAAGCATGTCCGAGGAATCCCCGAGCCCCGCCGGCCAAAACTATATTCCGTTCGATTCGGAGGACGCGGAGCATTCGCTCCAGGATTCGTTGAAATCGAAAACGCCCAGCCGAATCGACATCATGTCGATCGACCGCAATCCCTACCAGCCGCGTATGGATTTCGATCCGGCGGACTTGGACGCGCTTTCGGCGAGCATTTCCGCGCACGGACTTTTACAACCGATCGTCGTTCGTCCTCACGGACAGCGATACCAGATCATCGCGGGAGAGCGTCGTTTTCGGGCCGCCGTTCGGGCCGGTTGGAGCGATGTACCGGTACACGTCCTCAACGTCGACGACCGGCAACTGGCCGAGTGGGCGCTGCCCGAAACTCTGCCACGCAATGATCTCAACGCCTTGTAAAAAGCGACCGCGTTCGCGAAGTACCTCGAAATGTACGGAGGGACCCATGAAGAGCTTGCGACCCGGCTGGAGTTGGACCGCTCGACCGTGACGAATTTGATCCGACTGCTCGACTTGTCGGAAACGATTCAAACGATGATCCGCAAAGAGGAGTTGACCCAAGGACACGCCCGAACGCTCGTGACTTTGAAAGAGGAGTGGGAGCAGACTGAATTTGCGCAACGGATCGTCAACGAAAACTGGTCCGTTCGCCAAACGGAGAAAGCTGTCAAGGAATACATCGAGTCGAAAAAACGCGGCGAACCGGGCACGGAAATGTGGAATATCATCGACCAGGACGGCAACCGCCAGCCGGTCGTCCCGAACGAACACCTGCTCGAACTGGAACAGGAGTTTCGGCATCGCTTGGGAACGAAAGTCAAACTGACGCAAACCGACAAAGGCAAGGGCAAACTCGTCATTCCCTTCGATTCGCACGAAGAATTCGAACGAATCTACAAGTGGATTTGTAAAAACCAGAAACTGAAAGAGGCGGGGTTAAATGTATTACGAATTTTATCTTCGTAATTCACAAAGTATTCGGCTCCCTCGACAGTGGGGAAAGCTTAATGGGTTCCCTGAATTCTTCTTGAAGGATCCACCGTTGCCACAAAAACGAATGAAAAAGAAACCGCTTCGTCCTTTCGGAAGAGGCTCCCGGTGAAGCGGTTTCCAGCGACGAAAGCCGGGGATTCCAACGTAAATCTCGGTTTTCCGGAGCAAACGCTTCATGAGATATTGAAGTGTTGAACGGATAAAAAACTTCGTCGTAATGCGGGTACTTCTTGTAACACTCGATAAGAAACGCCCAGTATTGATGAATTTTCGGGTCAGGGCGTTTTCGCGGAAAAAACGATTCGCTTGCAGGCGGCAGCGCGAAACCGCTGTCGTAATTAAAGATCATGGCATCACCGATAACGGGGAACAGCACTCCCACGTTTGCCGTATCGATATGCCAAATCAACGGAATCCGAAAACCGAATTCCGCCAAATCCTCGACGGCGTCGCTGGATGCGCTTTTTATAAAATCGGATTCCGCGAGATGAAAGAGGCGAACGCGGGAAGAAAACAAGAACTCTTTTTCCGCCTCTCCCTGTTTTGTGAAGGGACAATGGATTTGGTAAATGACTCTTTTTTCATAAGCAACGGAAACAAACGGGGACATCACGACTGAAAATGCGTCGGGGGCTTTTTCAAAGTGAAACCGAATCGTGGCATTTCGAACCTCCGATAAAGTTTTCACGGCGTCGCAAAACGACGCCGTTTGCCGGTTTTCGATAAGAGTGGTGGGATCGACGTCGACTTGAACGGCAACGCTTTGCGGCGGTATTTCGAGTTGATCCGTTTCCTTGAAAAATTCGTGAAGTCGGTCCAGTGAATCAGGTGAAAGACTCGCCGGAACATGTGCGAGAAGTTTTCCGGTTTTTTCGAGAACGAGAAAACCCTCTTCGCCGTAATCGAAAAGATGAGCCGTGTGGTCGCGAATTGAACTTTCAAGGGCGGCAAGCGACATGATTTTTTTCTAGGGTGAGGCGGTGCTCTGATTCATTTGCTTCCATTCGTCGGGATAATAACGCTCCATAAATGCCGGGCATTTTTCACCGTAAAGAGTGTCGTGAACATAACGCCCCACTAACGCCCAAGCCTTTACCAGCTCGCACTTATTGGAAACATTGACAAAAGGTGAGCCATGAGTTTCAAGATTTTCCGCGGGACATCCGCCGCTACAAAAATCGACGGCTAAACAATGATCACATTGCTCTTGGATTAAGTGGTCTGGGCATCCTTTCTCCAGGATTTGCCTCGAAGACTCGTTAAAATTCTCATAGATGTTCCCGATTTTCCAATTGCCCTCCGATTCTCTATTCCAGCGGTGACAGGGCCATAGATTACCATCGACATCGACAAGCACAGTGCCGCGTCCGGCGCCGCATTGAAAACGCTGACGTTTTTCGCGTTTTGGTGATTTCAGATAATTATCAATTCCTTTCAGGTTAATGAATACCCCCCGTCTCATTTCATCTATAAGTCTGTCGGCGATGAGAAAAAACTGGTACTCGAATTCTTGAATGGAATCCTCATTCCAATCCTTGCCGTCGCTTGGCACCATGGCGATATTTGTATAACCAAGCGTTCGAAAATAGAGATAGTTTTCACATAATAATGCAACATTTTCCGGCACGACTGTACAGCGCGCGGTTGTGTTGGATCGGTAACCGAGTATCTTCGGAACGGCTTCCTCGACAAAAGGGGAAGACGGTGCTCCCGAAGCCAGTGGACGATTTTGATTTTGAACGACAGGAATTCCATCGACGGAGGTATGAAATCCCATGCCCCAGCGGCGCCAAAAAGCGACGACTTCATCCGTGACGAGCGTACAATTCGTCGTCACGCCGAACTGGAGCTGCTTTCCGTGTTGAAAAGCGCGGCGTTTTCCGAAAGGGACCAGTTTTTTAATGAGTTCGAATCGCAAAAGCGGTTCGCCTCCCATGAAGTTGACGTAAAGCTGTTCGGCGTCGCCGCTGGCATGGAGCAGCCAGACGATGGCATCGAATGCGACGCGGTCCGGCATGATTTCTTGCTGCTTTTCCTTAAAGCAGTAGGTGCAACGCATGTTGCAATCGACCGTCAGATCTAGGTCCATGTTCGTGATCAACATGCCCGTTTCAGGAATGGCGGAAAGACAAAGGCGCCCCTTCGGCGGTGAAGATAAGGCGACGTTGAGACCCTGTTTTTTCTTTTCAAGATCATGCGGCATTGTATATCTCCTCAATCCAAAGGAATAACAGCCAACTCAAACATTCGTCGATCCGGATGTGTTGGCGTCCCTATCTTAAAAAGGCAGCCATCTTTTACCATGTGACAAATCGCACTTTTGCCATCCGGTGTTATTGCTCTTATGTAGACGATATCCTCCGGATCACATTTTTTACAATAAATAATTCTTCGTTCCAATTCATCACGATCAATCACAAGAATTCGAATAAAATTTCCATTCGAACTCCACAAATCCAGTAACCGTTTACCGTTGCATTGGCCTATTGTGCCAGCTGGGTATTTTTCGGAAAACTTTATTTCCTTAGTCGTTTTTCCTGTTTTCCAATCAATGTCTATTAATAACGGTTCTCCCTCCGCTACGGAATTTTCTTTGTTAATTCTATGCCCGAAAAGAAAAAAGGTAGCATTATCATTGTTGACATCTAACAATATATTTGGGCCTAGATACCCTGTCTCAGTATTGTTGAGCGTTTCTCCACGAAGCGAAAGTGCTGTCAGATTAGTGCCGTTGTATTTCAGGATGGAATCCGGTGTCAGCCATTCGAAAGACCGAATTATTTTTTCACCTCCCTCTTGGAGGAAGCTCAGGGATTGTCGTTCTTTTTCGGTAAAGCACTTTTCCAATTTTCGTTGCGGTACATCTACGGTATAAAAGACGACGTCAAGTTTTTTTCGGGTATTTGGCTTGGTCTTGTGGATTTTTTTCAAAACCTCTTCCAGTTTTCCATCTGGACCAATTTCGACAGTCTTGTATTCATAATCAATGATTTCCAGAGGAGCTTCTTCATCCGAAGGGGGATTATCGCTTTGTTCAATCGAGTAAAAACCGATGTGGTCCTTTTCAAATGGAGACCACCGGATCATCGTGACGTCGTACGACTTGGGAAGGTCGGCAACGAGAACGTAATCTTCCTTTTTTTGGGGAGGGAAGGGAGCTACATACACTTTCTGGCCCTGCAAGGGACCGCCGATGATTGCCACATTTTTTCCATCAAGGGAAAATGCAATATTGGAATAGTAGATCAAGTCATCTGGGAGATGGGGCATGATTTTCAAGGATGAAGAAACATACCGAAGTGGAATGTGGTCCAAACGCATATCACGTAAAACTTCTTTTTCCTGCGATGCGATTTGTTCTATCTCGAATCGATCCTGCGAACGAAAATGATATATATATCGTGTTACAAATGGCAACACAGCGAGAAAAAATATAATCGCCCATAAAATAAATCGTTTCATTTTCATGCCCTTCTTCGTAATTTCTGTGGTACTATCGCGCATTGAAATATCGATGAAACTATATCTTATATAAAAATGTTGCAGCATAATCGCGACGGATTTGTCGATTTCTTGAATGTGCTATATATTTCAAAGGCTCTTGAAATCGCAACATGGGACTCGATGTGAAACCGTGCGAAAATGAGCATTCTTCACAGATTGACCATTCGCAGCAATATTGTCTAAAGATCGAACTAAACGAAAACAATATACGCCTGCGGGCAAGAATAGTTGCTTAAGGGATCACATTGATTGTTGCTGTCGCATAAATTGTTGGAAACGCAGACATTTCTAATCTCGCAAATATTGTATTCACAAACATTTGATTGCGTACATGAATTTCCCATTCCGCCTGCAGCCCCGCCTGTACATATATTGCTTTTTAAACAGGTGTTTGTGAATGCGTAGCAAATATTACTATGCGGTGAGCATGCATTGCCTTTGCACTGGTTAAGATCATCACATTGGTTTCGCGAGCAACTATTGCTGGCGATACAGAGATTATATGCCGAAGACGAACAGCCGTTGTGAGTGCAAGAATTATCGCCCTGACAAATATTCTGAGGCGAACAGTTATAGTAAAGAGTACAATTATCAGCAGGGCCGCATTCGCCTCCAGCGTACAGTTGTTGTGATGACACAAAACCAGTGAAACCCGCCATGCTGAAAGAAACGAGATGTTGCATGAATCCCCGCCGGGTGGACCGGTGCTTCACTTCTTTGGCTTCCTCGGTCATTACCTTTCTCAATTGCAGAAAAAGATCTTTTTCCTCCCGTTCATCCCCGACCGGGTTGGTATCGTGAACTCTGTAAATCGACATGGCGACTGTACTCCTGATTTCAGAAAAAAAGAGACCGCATTACAAAAGTTTGACGAATTTGTCGCAACGAAACAGGTGCGAAACTAAAAAATCTCATTCGTCGCTCAAACGAACGAAAAAACAAAATCATAAAACGTTTTCGGCCAACTCCCCAACCTCAAGCGCATTCATTATATACAACAACAACAACTGCAATAGTTGAACGCCAAGAATTGCAAAGTCTTGAAATAAGCGCGGAGACGCAAAGACGCGGAGTTTGAAAGCAGGAGAGGCAATACAAACCGAAGGGATGGATGATTTATTGGGGGGATGTTTTGGTCAAAAACCTCCGCGTCCTTGTGTCTCCGCGCGAAAAAAATGGACTTTGCAGATTTCTCTTGGTTTGATATACAAAATATTTTTTCCCATTGGAATCCCCCCTCTGCCAAGAGAACTTCAAATGCACACGACTGACTTCCTATTCTCATTCCGAAAAAGACGGATACAATTTGGGAAAAAGTTTTCCTTTTTCCTTGAATGATCCATGAGAATTCGCACCCGATTCGCCCCCAGTCCGACCGGTTATCTGCATATCGGCGGCGTTCGTACCGCCCTTTTCTGCCGCTTGTTCGCCAAACAACAGGGAGGTGATTTCCTCCTTCGGATCGACGATACCGACCAACAGAGGAACGTCGAGGAAGCGCTCGCCCCGATCCTTGACGGGCTTCACTGGCTTGGAATCGATTGGGACGAAGGTCCCGGCGTCGAAGGACCGCACGCCCCGTATTATCAGTCGCAACGTCGCGAGAAATATCAAACCGCGGTCAATCGGTTGATCGCCAAAGGATTCGCGTACAACGACTACGCCCTCCCGGAGGAAATCCAGGCGGAACGCGACGCGGCGGTCGCAGAAAAACGGACGTTCGTGTACAGCCGCAAATTCATGGCCGAAACGACCGCGGAGAAAATCCGTTTCGAAAACGCCGGGCGCAGCGCCGTCGTCCGGCTCAAGATGCCCCGAGAAGGAAAGCTCGTGCTCGACGACCTTGTGCGCGGCAAAGTCGAATTCGAGTGGGCCAACGAACAGGATCACGTGATCCAACGCGCCGACGGGTCGTTCATTTATCATTTGGCGAACGTCGTCGACGACGAGGATTTCGAAATCTCGCACGTCATTCGCGCCGAAGAACATCTTTCAAACACGCCGCGACAGATCTTCATGATCCAATCGCTCGGTTATCGTTTGCCGCAATACGCTCATTTGCCGTTCGTCGCCGAACCGGGCAGCAAGACGAAATTGAGTAAACGCAAACTCGATAAGTACTTGAAAAACAAGGATTTCGCCGACCTGGTCGAACACGGCAACCGGATCGCGAAGAAGATCGGACTCGAAACGACCGCCGACGGTTTCAATCCGGTGATCGTCGATTTTTACAAGCAGGTCGGATACTTGCCCGAAGCGATCGTCAACTACCTCGCGATGCTCGGTTGGTCGTTGGACGACAAGACGGAATTTTTCACGCCGGGCGATTTGGCCCGGCTCTTTTCCATCGACCGCGTGATCAAAGGAGCCGCCTCGTTTGATGCCAAGAAGCTTTTCGCGTTCCAGGAAATGCACATGCAAAAGAAAACCGTCGACGAAAAATACGGCCTCTGTTTGCCGTTCCTGCAAAAAGCGGGGCTCGTCACGACTCCCGATGCCGCGTTCATCAAATCGCTCATTGCCGCCGCGGGCGAGCGCATCCGGGTCGCGGGGGACATTTTGGATTTCGACGACTTCTTCCAGCCGGACGACGCGTTTGCGTACGACGAAAAGGCGTTTGAAAAACGGATCGCGTCCGATCCGACGGCGAAAGATCTCTTGGCGGCGTTCGGTGAAAAATTGGCCGGAATGGACCGGTTTGACGCCGCGACCCTCGAAAAAGCGGCGGGAGACTTCATTGAAGAAAAACAGATTAAGATCGGCCAAATCATCCACGCTCTACGGGTCGCGACGACCGGCAAAGCGGTCGGCCTCGGCTTGTTCGAAACCCTCGCGATCCTCGGCAAAGACCGTGTCCAGGCGAGAATCGCGAGGACGTTGAGCAAAACGTAGTAGTTCGTCAAGCGTAAAAGTGTAAGTTGAATGGTATGGAGTTGACGAACCGGTAGTACCAAGTGAGCGAATTAGGTGACACGCCCCAGGAGCGTGAACGGCAACGCATCTTCGATCCGCACGTCCGCGAAACGACCGAAAAGATCGGGACGGCTTTCGCAGGCGACGATCCGGTCGCAGGCGGTTCGTCCGAGGAGTTGGCCGTTTTCGCTCCGTTCGTCGAAAAGGACCCGAACCGTTTGGCCGACGAATTCCCGATTGAGTTCCAATGAGATTTCATCCTGAATTTCAAGCAGTTCGTTGTTTCGGACTCGCTTGGTTTCCTCCGGAATATCGTCCCGGTAAAGTTCGGCGGACCGCGTCCCGGTTCGTTCGCTGTACTTGAAAATGAAGCTGTTCTTAAAGCGTCCGGTCCGGACCAGGTCTTTCGTTTCGAGAAACTCTTCTTCTGTTTCACCGCAGAAACCGACGATGAAATCGCTCGTGATCGCCGCATCGGGAACCGTTTCGCGGATCCGATCCAAAAGATTCCGGTACTCTTCGACCGTGTAATTTCGTTTCATCCGCTGCAAAACGGCGTTCGAGCCGCTTTGGGCGGGAACGTGAAAATACGGAGCGACTTTCGGTAGATCGCGGACTGCCTGGAGCAGGTCGTCGGTCATTCCGTTCGGGTAATTCGTTACGAAACGAATGCGTTCCACTCCGGCGACGGCGTTCGCTGCTTCCAAAAGGTCGGAAAGTCGGACCGTCGTTTCGCCGTTTTTGTACCGATACGAGTTGACCGTTTGACCGATGAGCGTGATTTCCAGTGCGCCTTGGTCGGCCAGGATTCGTATCTCCTCCTCGATTTCCCGCGGCGGACGACACTGCTCCGGGCCGCGTACCGACGGAACGACGCAGTAGGTGCAAAACTTGTCGCAACCGAACATGATCCGAACCATTGCCTGGAACCGATTTCGGCGGACTTGGGGAAGCCGATGCGGATCGAACTTTCGGAAGCTCTCCTTGACCTGTTCATGCCGATGTTCGCCGCGAACGAGGCTGATTTCCAGTCGTTTCGTTTCGTCCGTGAGGTTTTGTGTTCGGCTTGACTGAGAACGCGCCGGTTTGGGGAGCGAGGTTCGACGCTGCTCGTAAATCTCGGCGAGAATCGTTGATAATCGCTCCAGTTGCCCCGGTCCGAGAACGAGATCGACATGGGGAGCGCGGCGAAAGATCAACTCCTTGTCCTTTTGAGCCATACAGCCGAGAATGCCGATAAACCGGTCCGGTTTCGCCGCTTTCCACGGCTTCAAACGGCCGAGGGCGCTATAAACTTTGTCTTCGGCGTGTTGCCGGATGCTGCACGTGTTGAAGAGGAAGATGTCGGCGGCCTCGCGGTCGTCGGTCGGTTCGTGTCCCGCTTCGATCAGTTGAGCGGTCGCCAATTCGCTGTCCAGGACATTCATCTGACAGCCGAGGGTTTCAATATAAAAAAGCACGGGAATGAAAGTCGTGTATCGCGGAATACGGAGCGTCAGAACCAATTCGGGAAATTTTAGCCGATTCCGATTATCCGTCGAGAGATCAAGAAAAAGACAAGAGACATCCTTGCCTTAATCCAGGAACTTTCCTTCTTTGAGTCGCCGGGGGACGTATTCTTCCGTGACGTAGCTGATGTCCCGGGAAACAAGGGCTTCGACTTCCAGTTTGAATCCGTTGTCGAACATCATTTTGATCTCGTTTTGCCACGCTTTTTTGTGCGAGAACCAGGGGTACTCCGCGATCTGTTTGGCCCGTTTGCGGTCGGTGTCGTTCAGGTTGATTTTCACGCTGTTGGACAGGCCGCAACGGACGAAATCCTCGCTCCGCAAGCCGAGAAACCTGGCCCCGGGAACCGCCATTCGCTGCGACTCGAACGCCAGATTGATCGAGCCTTGTTTGATCACGCTGTAGATGTAGTACCCCCACGGATCGTTATCCAAGAGGCAGTAGACCGGCAGATTCAGTTCGTTGTGCAGCCGGTACAGCATCCGGCGTACTCCCCGCGGCGGTTGGCCCGCTCCGTGCGTCAGAATGCAGTTGTGCGTTTTCCAGAATTTGTCCTCGTTGAATCGGTTCCAAACCGTACCTTTTTCGACATGGAGTACGAATTTCGCAGGGCACTTTTTGAACCGGATCACGTCCTGTTCGACGATGGACGGAATGGGGTATCCGGCGCTGCCCATGTGGGAACAGTCGATTTCGTCCCCTTTATCGATCAACGTGATATTACCGACCAAGGCCCCACGGGGTTCGGCGGCCAAGTGAAGCTCTTCACGGAGCGAGCCGAGAATCACCTCGATGTCCTCGATCACCGTGTCGCATTCGGACTGTTCGTCAAACGTTTCTTCCTTGATTCCGGCAATCGAACCTTTGAGCATGTAGTACAGACCACGAATGCTGTTCGTTTTGCCTTCGGTGATCAATTGTTTCGCCCCGCTGGCGACAAGCATTGTTTGCATGAAGCTTTTCGCCTGAGAAAGGTTGAAAAGTTGCCGCTGGGAAGTTTTGCCTCCCATTTCGATGATTTTTTTTCGCTCGTTGAAGCTGACGTTCGAGAGCGCCCGCATCGGAATGTCGACGAACGGGTCCCGTTTGCGACCGGCGAGCTTTGCGATTCCGTCGGCCAGTCGCGTGATGCTGCCGAGCGTTTGTTTGTCTTTTTCCGTGAGTTTGACCGAAGGACGTTGTGCGGTTTTGGGGGCCATTGCAAGCGGCGAAATATTGTGGACACGGAGGGGCGGCTCCGCGTGAAAATCGTGAAACCGCCCATCGTACACGGAAACGGCTTCGGGTAAACCCCGGCGACGAGCGTTATCGGGCAAGATTCCTGCGAACGGAGCCGTATTGCGGTTCCGGTTGCGACTGTTGCGGTTGCGGTTGGATTGGAAGCTGCGCCGGCGTGATGATTTTCGGCGCGTAAGCGGAGCGGTCGATTTCCTCCACCGGCTGCGGGTCGGTCGTCGGTTGCGTGATGGTCGCTGGTTTCGGTTCCGTTTGGGCAAGTTGAATTTCCGACGACTGCTGCGGGAGCGCGGTCTCGAATTCGAGAACATAACCGCGGTCCCCGGTCGGATAGGTGTTCATGTTCGCTCCCTTATCCGACGGATCCGAGGAATCTTCGACCGGCCCGAACTCCAGGATCGTCGTCGGCAACAGCGGGTTTTCCGTCGGCCTCGGAACCGATAAAGCGGGAACCGGCGCGACGGCCGGCTTGGGTGGAGCGGCGTATTGTGAACCGACCTGCGGCGCCGGAACGCTCGTCGACGGCGTCGTCGCCGGTTGACGGACGACACCACCTTGGGTATTCGGATCGAAAACGATGTTTCCTTCGGTAAAACCGGTCCCGTCCATTCCTTCGTAGACGATATTTCCGTCCATGATTCCACCGTTCGAAGCGTAACCGTCGACGGCGCACCCTTCGGGCGGATAGTATCCTTCGTCGTAATATTGACCGTCGCCGACGATTTCCGTGCAGTCGTCGTATTCCGGTTGGGCGAACGAGATTTTCGGGAAAATGCCGTCCAGGCAACTTTGACGCCGCAGCGGATTGGCGCGGACCTGATTGCCGTATTGCATCGACAATCCTTGCGACATTCCGTGCGACTGTTGCCGTTGCGAAGCGTTATGCAAAGCCCGCTGAACGAGATTTTGCCGCTGGATCATTTCCAACTCGGGATCCGACGTATCAAACGAGAGGCAACCCGCCTGGGAGGCTCCGGTCAGCCCGGAAAAGAGCGTATTGTGTGACGCCTGGACGATTCCCGTCGGCGGACCGTATTGAGCGAGACTTCCCCGGTGGAGCGAACCTTCGCAATCGAGCGTACGGCCCAGCGGCAATCCTTTGAGCGGCGAACCGGGGCTAATGACGCCGCGAACGCCGAGTACGCCGGGGTCCCGGGCGATCTTGTCCGAAAAAACACGGAAATCGCTGACGATCGGCTTGAGCGTTTCGGACATTTCCTCGACATTGGCAATCGTTTGTTGGATATTGTTGTACAAATCCGGATTTTCGAGCAATTGCCCGAGCGAACCGTCGGGGTTGTTCAGCGCACTCATCAACGAAGAGAGGTCGTTGAACAGTCCGTCGAGCCGTTTGGAGGTTTTCGAAACGGAGCGGAGGATATCCGGCCCTTCTTCGCCGAGCGCTTCGGTAAAGTTCTGGAGCTGGTCGAGATTCAATTCCGCTTTATCGAACGTTTTCGAAACGCGATTGAGCGTGATCCGGCTTTCCCGGGAGAACGTGTTGAAATTGTCGAGCGAATTGCGAACCTGCTGAAGCGTGTCGGGAAGCTCCTTGGCGACGGAGCGTATATTTTCGTGAATATCCGGATCGCCGAGAATTTCGTTGACGTTTCCGGCGAGCCGATGAAATTCGTCCATCATCTCGCCGGACTTGCTGATGATTTCCTGGAATTTGCGATTCTTCTCTTGCGCTTCCGCCGGAGTCCCGACGGCGGCGTTGATCGAGTCGATGAACACTTCAATTTTCTTCGCCGTGTCGGAAATGTTCGTCAAAGCCGAGGTGAGTTCCCCTTCGAGATTGCCGATCGACTGCATGAAGTCCGACTGGACCGCGCCTTTGATTTCGTCGCCGTCTTTCAGTTCGACGACCGGGCCGTGATAGTTTTTCTGCCGCGCGATCTCCAGGTTGATGTTCCCGCCGAGACTCAAGAGCATGGAACTGATACGACATTCGTCGCTGGTGTAAATTTTGTTGTCCTTGCGGACCTGGAGTTTCACTTCCACGTACCGTTTTCCGTCGGCGTCTTCGAGAGTGGTCGACGCGACCCGACCGATCCGGATTCCGTTCATGTTGACCGGTGTATTCTTGTCGATTCCGGAGATGTTGTCGAATTTCGCGGTGATCGTGTACTCTTCCCCGAGCGTCGGAAACGACTGCTTCCCGAACATGAGGACGAGCCAAACCAACACGACAAACAACGTCGCAACCGCGATCCCGATGGTAAATTCCTTGTTTCGACGCATAGTTTTCAATTATGAATTGTGAATTATGAATTATGAATTGAAGAAAGCTCGACGCGATCCGTAATTCATAATTCATAATTCATAATTACGGCTCGTAGAGCCGGTCTCCCGCTTCGCCGTTGAGGAATTGGGCGACGCGGGGGTCCTGGGTGTGGTCGATTTCCCGGGGGGTGCCGTCGAACAGGATTTGCGGTTCGTGCGGCTTGAGTCGGGTGATCGGGTACAACATTATAATTCGGTCGGCGACTTTCCGTGCGGATACCATATCGTGGGTCACGACGACGCCGCTGACGTCATGGAGTTTTTTCGAGCGGATCATCAACTCGTTGATCACGTCGCTCATGATCGGATCCAAACCGGTCGTCGGCTCGTCGTAGAGCATGATTTCCGGCCCCATCGCCAAAGCTCGGGCGAATCCGACCCGCTTTCTCATTCCGCCGGACAACTCCGCCGGTTTCTTTTCGAGTACGGAATTCGGCAGTCCGACTTCTCCGAGCAGTTGGACGACGATCTCCCGCATTTCCGCTTCGGAATAGTCCGTGTGCTGATTCAGCGGGAAGGAAATATTTTCATAAATGGTCATGCTGTCGAACAGCGCCGCCTGTTGAAAAACGAAACCGTATCGGGTCCGCTGCCGCGTCAGCTCTTTCTCGGTCAGCGTATTGACGTCCATTCCGTCGAATAACACTTCCCCTTCGGTCGGCGTCAAAAGTCCGATGAGCGTTTTGAGCAGCACGGTTTTGCCGCAGCCGCTTTCGCCGATGATCGCGACGGTTTCCCCCCGCCGGATCGTCAGGTTGATATCACGTAATACCTTCATCCGACCGAACCGGATGCTCAGGTGTCTCACTTCCAGAATCGGCGTCGTGGAAACGGGAGAACCGATCGGTCGCGGACGGCGTTGAATTTCGTTTTTCTCTTCCGACTCTCCGATCAGTCGCGTGATTTTCAAACCGCTTTCATGCGGTTGGGTCTCACTCTCCGGGATCAGAGCCGGATTCTTGGGGATGATTTTCGAATCCGGAGCAATCTCCTCTTCGATTTCCTCCTCGTCGAACTCTTGATCGTCAAACTCTTCCTCTTCAATCTCTTCCTCTTCTAACTCTTGATCCTCAATCTCTTCTTCTGCCGTCTGTCGACTGTCGTCTGTCGTCTCCTCGTCTGCCGTCTCCTCGTCTGCCGGCTCTTCGTCTGCCGGCTGGTTCCCCTCCTCGACCTCCGGGTAAGCGTCCTCTCGAATGATGCGGGACTTTCTCGCGGCTTCTTTTTTCTCCTTTTCTTTATTTTGTTGCGCTAAACGGGCTCCGACGATATCGTCCTCGGGCTGGTCCCAATTGAGGTAATCGGTCAGCTCTTCG
>JAVBTU010000553.1:0-6541 GCA_031556015.1 Thermoguttaceae bacterium | reverse complement strand
CGGGTACGGCCCGATTCCGGCTCAGTCGCTGCCGCACCGCAATGCCGCGGCCCCGCCGCCTCGGGAACCGGACGATTTCGCGGAAGAGCCCGACACGCAATTCGCGGAGTCGGAGCCGGTCGAAGAGCCGACTCCGGAAACGGAGCCCCGCGAATTTCAAGCGAGCCGTCCGCAGCCGGTCTACGGCCAACAGTACGCCCCGATTCCCGCGAAGAAAGCCGAACCGGCGCCCCGGCGAGAAATGACGCCGGAAGAAAAAGTTGAAGCCTTTCGCAAATCCCCGCTGGTCCTGGACACGCCACAAGACAACGAGTTTACGGATACGCCGGAATGGTAGGAGTGAGGTGAAAAGTGATAGTTGATAAGTGATAATAACCACTTCACCTATCACCTATCACCTATCACTTGTTTACGGCGTTTGCCAGAATCGGACGGTGGTGTCGAAGCTGCCTGAAACAAGGACATCTTTTTTCGGATCGTAGACCAGAACGGCAATCGTTCCGGTGTGTCCGTCCGGCCCGGCCGTGCCCGCGACGTAAGATTTCGATTCGAGATTCCAAAATCGAATCGTGTTGTCGCTTTCTCCCGACGCGAGCAGCTTGTCGCCGCAAAACTCCAGCGAAAACGTCTTCCCGGCCCGCTCCGGAAGCGTTGCGGCCCGTTTGCCGTTTTTCATGTTCCAGATCGTGATGTTCGGCCCTTCGCCCCCGACGGCCAGTTGCGATCCGTCGGAATTGAACGCCAACGCGTTGCAGCGTCGTCCGTCGCCGGACAGTTCGTAAACGACTTCGCCGGAATCGACGTCCCAAATGCGAACGATTCCCGTTCGACCTGCAACGGCTAAAAGAGAACCGTCGGGTGAAAACCGGATCGCGCGGTTGCTCGTTCCGTGCGCTTTGAGCGTTCGCACGAGCTGTCCGGTCGCCAAATTGTAAACGGGAACCGCCGGTTGAAATCCGCAAACGGCGAACTCCTTCCCGCCGGGCCTACACGCAACCGCTTGCATTCCACGGTTTTTGTCCCGAAGCTTACGAACCAGGTCGCCCGTTTTGAGGTTGCGGATTTCCATCTGCCCGTCCTGCCCGACGATCACCAAATGGGTGTGGTCGTCGCAAAACGCCAAACCGCGAACCCAATCGAGTTGTTCCCGAATTTCAAGCCGACTCTGTTTCCGTTCGACATCCCACAGCCGAACACGGTGATTGTCCCCCCCAAGGGCGAGAAGCTGACCGCTCGCGTCGATGTCCAGGCTCGTAATAACCGGAACCGTTTCTCTCGCGGAATCGTAAAGCGAAATGATTTCCGTCGCCTGGAGTGTCGCCGGTTCCAACGCGACCGCGACTCCCGGGACGATCGGACAAAAAATGACGAACAGAGAGAATAATTTGATTTTTGATACCATGGGAAATCCCTCACGTCGGGTGTTTGACAACAACTTGGCGCACCACCAGTTAATTCGGGAATCGGCCGTTTCAATGAGAAAGAGCATTGAAAAGCGGAGAGGTCGTACAATCCGCACAAACGGCATGTTTCCTCGGGCAAAAAATCGTCGCGGTCGCCTCTATCTTTTTTGAATAAGCTCCATACAATCGTAAGGTTGGTTTGATACGATTATTTTTTGAAAATCCCTTTCGTTTTCACCTCCATGTCGAGCCCCATCGGCAACGCAACCAAGACTGCGAATTCGGACGACCGACGGAAAGATCGGTTGCAGCGGGTTGCGCTGTACCGGGACGCGGGCTTGCCGATCGACGTTCACGAATCCCAGGCGGAAATCGACAAATCGCTCAGCATCGTCGAAAACTGTCTTGATATCGCGGTTCGCTCCGGGGACGGCGACTACCGACTTCTTTTCGAATCCGCCAAGGTTCATCTTCGTGGACCGGATTATCCCAGGCAGGTTCAAATGTTGGAACGAGCGATCCTTTGGACCTCGGCCAACGACTATCCGGAAGATTATTACCTCACGACCGTCTTGGGAATCTACCTTCTTCTCGACAAAACGCGTGATCCGAAGGACGCGATTCAGTGTTGTCAAAAAGCTCTCGATCTGGAACCGAACGATCCGGACACGCTCTTTTGGTTGGGGCGTGCTTACCTGAACAACTCCGAGTACGCGGAAGCGTTGGACTGTTTCGACAAAGCGGTCGCCTTGAAACCGTCCGACTGTTATACGATGTATTGGATCGGCTTCGCACTCTACCGAATGGGGTATTTCAATCTGGCGGAAGAGTGTTTCGACCGTGCGCCGAACATGAAAAGCGATGTCCGCGCGGTTCCCCCCTGGTTGGGCAAAGCAATGCTTTTGAGAAGAGAAGGAGCGTCAACTTACCGTTGGGCCGACCAGGTCTTTGATATCCGACCGGACTATTTCGACCCGATGTTGGGAAAAGCGAGCGTTTTTCGATTCCTCGATAAATTCGACGAAGTCCTCCAGTGGTGCAAGCGGGTCTTCGAATCCGACGACGAGGAAACGGAAGCGAAACTCGAAAAAGGAATCGCTTACTGCCTGACCGACCAGAATCTCGAAGCGATTCGATGGTTCCGGAAAGTTCTGGAGTTTCAGCCGGACAACCCCTTGGCGATGTACTGGATCGGAATCTCGTATGCCGACGAAAAGGAATATGAAACCGCGATCGAATGGTACGACAAATCGCTCGAACTCCAGCCCGGCGACTCGGAGTGTCTCATGCGCAAAGGGATCGCCCTAGGGCTTTCAGGTCGCTACAAAGAAGCGATTTCCTGTTTGAAATCGTCGGTCGAATTCGACGCGTTCAATATCGGCGCCCTGCAATGCCTGGGAATCACCCACGGTTTGGCGAAAGATTACCGAGCCGCTTTGGAATGGTACGAAAAAGCGCGTCAACTCAACCCGGAAGACAACTCCATTCTCTACCGCAAAGGGGAACTGCACCACATGCTCGGAGAGTACCACGAAGCGCTCGCCTGTTTCGATGCGGCCTTAAAAATCTACCACGAGGACTACGACGTCCTCCTCTCCCGCTCCAAGACGCTCGAAAAGCTCAAGGGGAGCGACGCTCCGCCGCCCGAAGTTTGAGCGTCTCACATCGCCTGATTCAAACGTCCGGTTTTTCCTGCGGCAACGACAAGCTCCGGTGTGACTTGTGGAGAACTGAAAAGAATATCGAGGCGTTGTTCGCCGGTCGCCGGCGTCTCTTCTGGAACAAGTGGGACTTGAAAATACTCCGCCCAGGGACTGGCTTCGGCTTTTCGGTAAATCCCGAGACACTGGAGCGGTGTTTTGTGGGCGTATTTGAATAAACGGCAACCGGTTCCGAGAATCAACCGCAAGTCGAACCAGAGCGACGCGTTTTCGATGTACTCTGTGTCCAGTGTCAGCTTCCGTCGCACATCGTTCAATTCGCGGTCCGCCGGAAGGTTCAGTTGGGCATAACCGGTCACTCCGGGAACGACGAGCAGTCGAAGCGAATAGCCCTCGATTTTTTTATCGAGAATTTCGACGAATTCCGGACGTTCCGGCCGGGGGCCGACCAAAGCCATCTCACCGCGAAGAACGTTGAAAAGCTGCGGCAATTCATCCAAGTGGAGTCTTCGGAGGACCATACCGAGAACGGTGGTCCGAGGATCTTTTTTCACGGCCCAGACGGCCCCGGTGTCCGCTTCCGCGTCGGCCCGCATTGTCCGGATTTTATACATTGTGAAAAGTTTCCCCCTCTTGCCGACGCGAACCTGCGAATAAATCGCCGGACCTTTCGAAGTCGACTTGACGAGCAGCATCAGGAGCAGGATGATCGGAATGCCGGGAATGAGCAGCAACACGGCCGTGGTCGTATCGAACCAACGCTTGTACGTATGATAGGGGGAAAGCGCGATTTTGGTTTTCGCAACCTTGAATCGCTCCAAATCGACCGGACAATACTTCGGTTCGAACTCGCTCATGATAACTCTCGGGAAAATCTCCCGGCCGGAGCGTCCTTCAAACGCAACACGGCGGTCTTCGTCGATCGACATCGACGAAAACAACGACCGGGAGGAAACAAAAAATGCTCATATCGCTCCCTCCATTGTACTCCAAATGAGCTTTTTATCAAGCGAAAATCGCGAAAGAGCAAGAGATCCGCAAAATCTGAAAAATAGCGCGGAGACCGCATTCAATACCAGCCCCAAGCGTAAGCGCGGGGTGATTCCGAGCGGCAAATGCGGCAATTATACTATAAACGGTTTGAAAATGCCCTTTATTCACGCCGAGCAAATCGTTGTCATTCTGAACGAAGTGTACTCACGGAGTGAAGAATCTGGCGTATCCGGCCAACACGCACTGCATCACGGGCGCTGCTTGAAACCAGATTCTTCGGAGCACCTCAGAATGACATCGCTTTCGTCGAAACGGGGAATTTCTCACCGGTTACAGTATATTTTGACACCGTTACTAATTGTGCTGTCTCACTTATTTTTTCTCGTCGGAGTTCAAGTCAAAATCCAAATTTTTCCTATTTTCCTTGATATCCACTCTCAAAGTCGATTGATCGTTGTAGATAACGGGAATGATCTGCTTTTTGACCTGTTCGGGTGGCGTAATGGAACTTTTGGTCATAGGATTGTTCCGGTATGCGGTGATTTCCTCGGGAGTGAGCGACCGGTCCGAGTAAATCTTGACGATCATGGTTCCCGGGGAGATTCTTGCGGAATATTCACCGTTTTTGATCGGCGCGGCGTCGGAGGAGCCCGTTGGTCCCGTGGGCATGAAAGAAATCGTGCCTTCTGGAACCGGCGTTCCGTCGAGCGTGACCTTTCCCGAGACGGCAAAACGTCCATCGGAGTTGCATCCAAACGACAAGCCCGCAAGGAGTACGAGCAATAGTGAGCGAATCGAGTTTTTCTGGAAATTCATAATTACTCTTGAAAAAAGGTCGCAGGTTTGCAAATTGAACGACGGAACGACGACGAACCGGGGAGCCTGTATCACGGCATGGCTACGCTTTCCCCGCCGGCACCCGTACACATGCACCGCCAAACATGCAGACTGATGCTGTCGGAAGCGAAGGAGACGCTGCCGTCCCCCTTGGCGCAATTGACACCACCGGTGTGAAAACTCCTGGCCGTGACGCGCTGGCTCAACTGATTTCCCGCCGTCTGGGCCGTACAGGTCGCCTTGCCGCCGCGTCCGACGTCTCCCGGCCGCCAACACAGCTCGTTGATGTCCGGGCCGATGGAATTCGGGGTGTGGTAACCGGTGAATCCGGCTCCGATCGCAAGCATGGTGTCACCATACCTGGTGTCGTTCGGATTGCCCATCGCCGGCGTCACTTCAGCCAGAAAAAGCGTGTTGCTCAACCCATCGGAAACCGTGGAGAACGACGTAAAGGTATCCAAGCCGAACGGCACTCCTGAAACCCGATACGTGAAATCCGGCGGACTCGAATCCTCGGGCCAGGGAAAATCGACAAAAGGCCAGGGAGCATAGGACGCGGCGTTGAAATTGTAATCCTTGGGACCGAAATTGACCACATAATTGTGTCGGTATCTCGACCATTCGGGTTGAGCTTCGATGGTGGGAGAGAGTGTGGGAGGTCCAAAGGAAGGACATTCGAACGCACTGATTCTCGCACGCATATAATCGCGGCACGGCCACCTGTCCGTCCCGTCGATCTTGACATCGCAGGCATTGCACGCCCAAGGAGAAATCTTCGGGTCGTCTTTATACCCACCCTGAATAATTCCATCGTAAAGGGCGGTCTGCTCCATGAACGGAATCACCCTCATTTCCCACGAGGGGGCATACCAGTTCCACCATTTGTTCGGCGCGATGATCGCGGCCGGAGGGAGTCCCAAGAGCGCGTCATGATAATTGTGCATACTCAGCGCGATGTTTTTCAGGTTGTTCGTACACGACATACGCCGGGCCGCTTCCCGAGCTGCCTGGACCGCCGGAAGCAATAGCGCTATCAGGATGCCGATGATCGCAATGACGACCAAGAGTTCCACCAAGGTAAATGCCGGGCGTTTTTTCCGGGTTTGATGATTTTCGCCGCAAGTCATGGGTTATCTCCTTTTCGGTAAATTAATAATGAAAATGTGTGAAATGGATAATACTTGTAACTGCCGGAGTATGGATTGTAAAACAATTCCAAAGCGATTGCGTTTAAAATCGAGCTAGTGTAGGATTTCGAACAACGGGGTGATTCGGGTAGTACAAAGTTATTTAAATAGCCTACGTTAATCTGGAGAAGTGATAGGTGATAGGTGAAAAGTGATAAGTGATATTCCTGTTTTTCCACATTTTTATCACTTTTCACCTCTCACTTATCACTTTGAAGCACCAAAAAGGACTCGTTTTTCTCGAAGGTTAATTCGTTAACTTGGTAGTAGGAAGCTCATGCACCGACCATTTACACTCCACACCGTCAAGAATCGGTCTTTTTTGCGCTGCTTTTAACCGTTCAAGCCCCCGAACACGCGGGGTACCGGTTAATGCCTTCGCCGGAAAATACCAGGCCAAAACAATAAAAATCCTTTTTAAAACCACAGAGAGCGCAGAGAACACAGAGAGTTTGGATTC
>JAVBTU010000055.1:0-7671 GCA_031556015.1 Thermoguttaceae bacterium | reverse complement strand
TACGAAAGTTTCATCGTCGCGTCCTGGAAAGGGTGTACTTTGGACGATCCCCGGCTGGAAATGCTCGCGCAAAAGCTCGTGCCCGGTCAAACGATCGACAACATGGACCAATGGGCGGACGCCGAGGTCAAGCTCAAAGCGGAGTTGCGAATCCCGAAAAATCGAACGACACCGAAAAATGAAACTCAAATCGGAGAAAACAAAGACGCGCCGCCCGGTCTTCCGGGAAAGGAGTCGAATGAAGAATGGAATTCGCTTCCTCCCCACATTCCGGAGAGTGCGGAAATCGACGGGCCGGACAAGCCGCCGAAAATAGCCGACGCGACCGCGGAAAACTCTTCCGATTCTTCCCATGGGGACGAACCAAACGACCCGTCCCTCTTTTTCAAGTCGGTGATCACCGGCCCTCGTTTGCTCCGGATGATGAAGGAGCAATACCCTTCTTTGAAAGACGAGCAAATTCTCCAACGGCTCGACGGCGTCCTGATCGGCCCGGAAGTCGATGCGCAAACCGGCCAGACGGAAAGCCTTTCCACGCGTAACACCGCTCTGATCGTAACCCTCACTTCGGTTGCCAAAGGGAAAGAGTTGCGCAAAGTCGTTGCGAAAATCAAGGATTTGGCCCGGGAATGCGGGATTGAGCCGCCCGTTCCGCCGGACAACCGGAGCATCGCCCAAAAAGTCGCCCAGGGAATCGGCACGACGTTGTACGAAATGGTCTACAAACGCAATCCGAGTACGGACGGCGTGATTCTCGGCGGTCCGCCGATCGATAATGTCGCGATTGATTATGAAGGGGAGCGGACGCTTTATCGTCTTGCGGGCCTGTGCGCGCTGACCGGGTTCATCATTGCTTACGGCTGTTTGCGCAACGTTCTTTACACGATGATCGTGTTCTGGAACGCGATTCTCGCCGCGGGAATTTCGCTGGCTTTGGTCTCTTTTTCCGGGGGACATTGCGACGCGATTCTTTTGAGTATGCCCGCCCTGGTTTACGTATTGACGATGTCGGCGTCGATTCACATGCTCAACTATTATTTCGACACGATCCGGGAAGGAGGATTGCAGGGAGCCCCCGAAGCGATGGTTTTCCGCGCGTGGTATCCCTGCCTCATTTCGTCGGTTTCCTCGGCGATCGGGCTGGGATCCCTGTATACGTCGCATTTGATACCGATCATCAAGTTCGGCGTGTATTCCGCGGTCGGGGTATTGTTTTCCCTAAGCCTTTTATTTTTGTACCTCCCGTCGCTGTTGCACTTCTTTCCCGACAAACGGTTCGCCAAACACAACGCCCATAAGGGCGCCGAAGCGGTCAAACACGACCTGTTCATCAATTTCTGGCGTCTTTTGGGCGGATTCATCATCAAACACCATAACGCCGTCGCGATCGCCTGCGTGATTGCGACGATATTCTTTACGCTCGGACTTTACAAGATCAAGACGTCCGTGAAAATGATGCGGTTCTTTTCCGGCGATTCGGAAATCATCGCCCATTACACCTGGTTGGAAGAGCAACTCGGGCCGCTCGTTCCGATGGAAGTCGTGATCGAATTCGACAACGAAAAATGCAAATTGCAGACGTTTGAAAAATTACAGTACGTCGATGAAATCAGTCGCCAAATTCGCGGAAAACTTCCCGACCAGGTCGGGGGCGTCATGTCGGCGGCGACGCTCGCGCCCGACTTGAACATCGGAAAGACCGGCGGTTTTCGAGGAAATGCCCGACTCTATGCCGTGAGCGGGCAGTTGGATCAAAACCGGCCGAAGATGAAAGATTACATCATGGTCGAAAAAACGTCTTTCGACATCCACGCAATGACGACCCCGGAAGAACTCGCGGAGTTCAAAAACCGCTTGCGGCAGATGGAGATTTCCGAGCAGGACGCCGCTCATCTGACGGACGCCGGCTTGGAGACGATCGACAAACTGCTCTATGCGCCGGACGACCTGATTCTCCCCACGATATCAGTTGCGGATTTCGGCGTATTGCGTGCGAAAGCGGGAAAATGGCAAAAGGAGTACGGAAAGGATCTTTGGCGCATCAGTATGCGGGTTTGGGCTTTGCAGCGGGAGAAAAAAGCGGATATCGATTACGCCGTTTTCATTAACGAGGTCAAGGCGGTCGTCGATCCGTTCGTGAAAAATCCCTCGGTCTTTCCGGAAATACCGGCGAAAAAGATTCTCGGAGACGACGCCGTTTCGGCGGTTTACACCGGGATGGTTCCCGTCGTGTATAAAACGCAACACGAGCTTCTCAACGGATTGGCCGAGAGTTTCACCTCTTCCGCGTTCAGCATCGGTTTGGTGTTCATGCTCGTGCTGAAAAATCCCCTGGCCGGGGCGTTGGCGGTTTTTCCGAACGTCTTTCCGACGATTTTGGTCTTCGGCTTCCTGGGGCAAGCGGGGATCACGGTCGACGTCGGTATGATGATGTCGGCCAGTGTCGCGCTGGGGATGTCCGTGGACGATACGATCCATTACCTGACCTGGTTCCGGGACGCGGTCGATCGCGGATTGGGCGCGAAAGAAGCCGCGATGGACGCTTACGAACGGTGCGCAACGGCAATGACCGAAACGACATTGGTCGCCGGATTCGGATTGTCCATTTTCGCGTTCAGCACATTTACGCCGACTCAGATGTTCGGTGTCATGATGTTGGTCGTTCTCATGGCGGCACTGTTCGGCGATTTGATTTTCCTGCCCGCGGTGTTGACCGGTCCGATGGGCCGATTTTTCCTGGGCCGAAAGCGAATCAAAGCGAGTTCGGAAACGGAGCGACTCCTCCCCGAAAAAGAAAGCGACGTCGGCCGGGCAAGTCGCGAGGCTTGAGAAGAAGAGCCGTCGCTTATCGTTTTGATCGTCCCGCCGACTTCCAACGGTTGTGGATCCACCAATATTGGTCCGGATGAAGCCGGATCCCCTCCTCCAGCAGCGACGTGTACCACTGCGTGACCTGCTTGATGTTTTCCAGGCCGGGCGGCGCTTGGAGCGGGTCGAAGACTTCGGAGACATGCATCCGAAAAGAGAGCGGTTCTTTTCCTTCGCAGCGGACCGCGTAGCAGGCGGCGATCGGCGCGTTGTATTGAAGACTGAGCAGTGCGATCGCCTTGTAAGCGGACGCCGGTCGACCGAAAAACTCGACGCGACATCCCCGACCTCCGGCGGATTGATCGGCGAGAAACGTCATGGTGTCGTTTCGCTCCAGAACGGTCATGATCGGTTCCGGTCCGTCGTTTTTCGAGAGGATGAATTGGCCCGTCATACCGCGGAAATTCTCCACGAATTCATCCAGGTAAGGATTGTCGAGTTTTCTCGCAACGGTAAACGTCGGATAACCGAGCAAGCCGAGCAAATAGCCCCCGATCTCGAAATTTCCGAAATGGCCGGTTACAATAATCAACGGCCGGTTCGTGCATAGAATATCGTGAATCGCGCCGACATTGTCCAGCAGGATTTGTTTGCGCCAATTGACTTCGTGAATCTTTCGCGGACAGTGGGCGACTTCGCAAACGAGCAGAAAAAGATGTTCCCACATCCGTCGAGTCAGATCGTGCCGCTCCTTCCCGTCGAGTTCGGGAAAGGCGTGTTGGAGGTTTTCCTCGACCAGCTTCCGCCGTATTCCGAAAACGTCCGCCGCCAAAATCGCCAACCCTTTCGAGCAGGTTCGACAGCTTTCCAAGGGAAGCGACTGAATCACACAGACGAAAATTCGAACGACCAGGTAGACCGCGTAATCGAGGCAAGGCTTCATGCGGGGCATCATTCTCCCAAATGGTTGTCAATTTGCGAAGCTTTGGAGCTCATGAACGGACGTTGAAACCATTTTTTCTTTTCCTCTTTCGCCGCATATTGCGATTCCTGGTCGGGAGCGGAGGTATGCCTCAAAACGGCCGCCTGTTCAACAAGCTCGTTGTCCGAGGAACCTCCTTGATAGAGCGGAGCGTCCGGGAGTTCTTTTCCGTATTTCTTCTGATGCGAATCCGCGCGTCCCCACGGGGTTTTCCACGGCTTTTTCCACATGCCACATCCGACGGAGCTGGAAAGCAGCCCGCAAATCGCGAAGAAAAACAGGAAAAAACGAACTTTTCGACTCAACTCGGTAAACAATTGCTTCATGGTGCGGATCGGCTCTCGGGTAAAACGACAATTACGGAAAACAGAGGGCGCGAATCATGCGCAAAATCAAAAACCAAGTCAAGAGCAAAAACCGGGGGCCTGCAAATTTGTTCGGTTCTTTGCGAAAATTGTCCCAATGGGACGGACAAATGACGCAAAGCGTTTGCCAACGGGATAATCGATCGGCGCGAGGAAGAACATTTCGGGCAACGCACTCCCTGATTTCGGTCTTGTGTGATAGAATTTACTGTCAGTTCTTTCGCAATAGATCGGATGTTTCATAAATTCGCGGCTTTTTTACGTCGACTTTTCACTGGGGCGACGCCGAGCGGATCGGGTTCGGCGCGCGAGAGTGATCCTGCGCTCGCGATGGAACTGCTGTTGCAGCCGAAAAGTATCGATGTCTCCTGCTCGAATTCCTGGGACGGTCCGCCCGGGAGCTTTGACGACGTTCCCCGGGATCTGCAAACGGTACAGACCGACATCGGGTATTTCGTCGATATGCCGCCGGAGGAACCGCCGCAGCAAATCGTTTTCCCGGAACACAGGGAGCAGATTTCCCGGGATGATTTCGCCCGGCTTCTCCTCGATAAAGCGAAGGAAATCAAGCCGGAAGTCGTCTTCGATTACGATGCGAAAGAATACGCCCTGAAATCCCGAAACCAGGAACAACAGGTGATGTATCTTCACAATGCGCACCTGGAATACAACCGTTGCAGCGTCGAAGAACAGCCGTATGTGCTGAAAAAATGGTTGCGGCATCTCCTTTTCATCAAGCAGATTCCGGACGATTTCGAGGATGTCGTGCCCGATCTCCTTCCGGCGTTGCGGACCCGGGGTTATTTCGAATTGACGCAGTTGCGATTCCGGGAACAGGGACGCTCCATGCCGTATTTTCCGTACCAGGATGTCGGAGAGCGCTTCGGGCTGACCGTTGCGTACGACATGCACGATTCGATCATCATGATCTCGCAAAAGCACTTGGACGATTGGAATCTGTCGTTTTACGAGGCGATGGAAATCGCGATGCGGAACCTTTTGGAAAAAGGGTTCACGTTGACCTGCCTGAAGCTCGAAGACCGCATGATGGTTTACATCCCGACGGCCGGGGACAGTTTCGACGGGACACGGCTGATGTTGACTGAACAGATTCGCGAACTCGACGTGATCGGGGACACCGTCGCGATGATACTTAGCGCAGATACGATGATGATCACCGGCTCGGAAGATCAGTTGGGGCTCGGTTTCTTCCTCTCGCAAGCCGCCGAATTCCAGGACAAGCCTCATGCGATCCCGCCGATTTTGCTCCGGCTCGACGGGGACGAATGGACCCAGTGGTTGCCGCCGGCTTCAAGTGAATATTACCTGCCGTTCAAACGGTTCCGGATCGTCGCCGAGGGAACCGATTATGCGGAACAGAGTACGATCCTGTCGAGCCTGTTCAAAAAGGAGGGACGCAACATCACGATCGGACATTATTTCGTAGCGCAAAGAGAGGCTTCGAAACAGATGTTCACCTACGCCGTCTGGAGCGACGAAGGGAAGGATATTCTCATGCCGAAAACGGAATTTATCGCGTTCACCGCCGACGGAAAGAGTACGCCGACGTTGATTCCCTGGGATGTCGCTTGCGACGTGGTCGGGTATCTCATGGATTTGAAATACGAATATCCGCCGCGTTATCTCGTCGGAGTGTTCCCGACTTCCCGTGAAATCGCGGAAATGCAGGCCCGCTCCGTCGACAAAGATCCGTTTTCCGTGGACGCCTGATCCGGCGGACCGCTACTGAAAGAATTCTTCGTGCCGGATGATCCCGGACTCTTCTTCGACTTCGGCGTGAGTTTGCCAACGCCAACGTCTGGGCGCGCGACGCAACTCTTCACGCATTCCGACGCGAGGCTCGAATTTGACGCCGATCATTTCCAGGAGCGATTCCCACCAGCGTTTGTCCAAGGTGTATTCGACTTGGATTTTTTCCGGCGGCTTTTCCGGTTCCAGGTAAAGTTTGCGCATGGAGGTTTTCGGACCGAAATCTCCCCCGCACACGCTGCACGGCGCCCGATTCTTCGGCGCACGCACCGCATGTCCGCAACTGACGCAAACATACCGGTACTCCCAGGGACCGTAACCGTAATGGGGATCTTTCATGGAGAAATTACTAATTACTAATTACGAGTGACGAATTTGAAAGCCTCCACTACGGAAAACGCCCTCCGGTCATTCGTAATTCACCTATTGGACCACATATTCCGTGGCGAGTTGGGTGAAGGCGTCGACCTGGGCGTCGTCGAGGGTGCCGCGACGCTCGATTTCGATGACCGCCGCCTTGTCGGTCGTTTTTTCCCGGGCGGAAACGCTGATCCGTCCGGCCCGATCGAACGCGTACGTGACCTCCACGGGCGAGCCCTTGGGCAAATTCGGCGGAAGCTCCGTAATACGACATTTTCCCAGCAGCGAACAGGCGACCGGATCCGGCGCGTCCCCTTCGAGTACCTGGACGCTGATCCGCTCCTGATTATCCCGATTCGTCTGAAACGTTTGCGTAATCTGGAACGGCAACGTCGTGTTTCGCGGAATCATGATGTGATTGACGGCGATTTTCGTTTTCCGATCCATCGCGACGATTCCCAAACCGTGCGAATTGACGTCTTCTTCGTGGACGTTCTCGAGCAATTTTTTGACTTTTTCGGTCAGACCGGCCTGATCTTGTCGGAATTTCGCTTCCAGAATCGCCGCATGAATCGCCGCTCCCCGCGCAACGGCGGTGTGGGGATTCAGGTCGGGATGAACATAAGGCTGCAAACCGGTCAATTCCTTGAGCATAGCCGGAACCTGCGGCATGAGCGTGGAACCGCCGATGAGAACGATCGCGTCCAGATCGTGAAACTTCAGGTCCGCCTGTTCCATGACGAACTCGGTGGTATCGGAAGTCCTTTGGAGCAAATCCTGCGTGATCTGTTCGAACTTATCCCGGCTCAAACGAACGGTAATCGATTTTCCTTCATGTCGACAGTGAAGGACCGTTTCCGCTTTGGTCGTCAGATCGATTTTGGCGATATCGCAATCGTTGCGCAAAATCTGAACGGTTTGCTCCGATTCGCGGAGGTCGATCCCGTGCTTGTCCTTGAACTCTTCGGCGACCAGGTCGAGGATCCGGTCGTTCCAGTCGACGCCGCCGAGTTTGACGTCGCCGTCGGTCGAAAGAACCTTGAAATGGGACGGCGTGTACTCGACCAAAGTCGAGTCGAACGTGCCGCCGCCGAGATCGTAAATGAGGATGCGTCTCGGTTTGACGTTTTTCCCGTGGGACACCCCGATTTCGCCGCGATGCCAAGCGTAAGTCAATGTCGCCGCGGTCGGCTCGTTGATCATATCGATCACGTTCAAACCGGCGATTCGGCCCGCGTCTTGCGGCGCTTTGCGTCGGGTATCGTTGAAATAATAGGGAACCGTAATCACCGCGTTGCCGACTTTTCCGATTCTTTTTTCCGCGTCCTGTTTGAGCTTTTTCAAAATCAGCGCGGAGATGAATTCCGGCGTAATATCGCGACCGTC
>JAVBTU010000114.1:0-5192 GCA_031556015.1 Thermoguttaceae bacterium | reverse complement strand
GGATTCTTTTCGAGGCGAAAGGAGACACGACCGATTGGTACGGGGATTGGACCGAGAAAACCGTTCCGTTTCCGGAATTTCGACTTCTCGGCGCGGACCGGGATCGTGGGACCATCGCCGTCAATGCCGAAGAAGATTGGTCCGTCGTTCCGACGAATCTCCGCCGTTTGACGACGCTCGACGACAAGGAAAAACGGATCGCACTGGAAGGCATCGTTTCCCGGATCGCGTTGAGTTATCCGGAAGCGTCCTACGGTTTCGATCTGGCGATCCGGAAGGAAAGCCCGCGAATTACGGTCAAATCGCGATCGTTCTACCGCGTGACACCCTCGCAGTGGACGGCCCGATTCGAACTCGACTACACGATCGAAGAAGCGAGAGTCCCTTCGGTTTCGTTCCTGCTCCCGGAGGAAATCACCGAAACGCCGAAAATCGAACTCGCCGGCGCCCGACCCGGTTTCATTGCGATCAAGGAAACCGCACACGACTCGATCGACGTCGACGGACGCAAAATGAAACGTTGGACGGTTTGGTTCGACAAGCCGTTCCGGGGAACCGTTCCTTTGGTCGTCGACGTGCAAAAGAGCATTCCCCAAGGCGTCACGGACAAGGAAGAAACGTTGGAAATGCCGCAAATCAAGGCCGATCACGTCGCCTGGCAGTCGAAACTTTTCGCGGTCGAAGGACACGACGAACTGAACGTTTCCGTGGCGCCGAACCAGCCGGTCCGCCCGATCGACCTCGGCGAACTCACGTCCGTCGACCCGTCGTTCCAGGCCCGGCTCCTGGGTGCCTTCCGCGGTCCGGACCATGACGCCGCAATTGCCGTTCTGGTACGCCGCAATCCGGATTACGTCCTCCCTGCGGCGATCGTTCAAAACGTGACGGCGATGTCCCGGCCGGCCGAGGTTGGAAAACGACTCGATTGCTTCACTTACGAATTCGAATCTAAGCCGGTTCGAATCAAGGTCGAATTGACGGACGATGAAGAACTCTGGGGAGCCGAGCTGAACGGAACGACGCTCCGGCCGCAGCGTGCCGCGAGTGCGATCCTGATCGACTTTCCCGGTCGCACCGTTTTTTCGCCGAACCGGCTCAAGTTGACAGTCGGTGTTCGTCCCGTGAAGGACTCCGCGTCTTCCCCTTGCCCCATCGGTGCGGTCCGAAACACGGAACTGAGAGTTCCCGCCCTGTTCCTGGAAGAAAATTCGAGCTGGAATCGCGTTCCCGTGATGTGTTACGATTATCGGATCGAACCGCCGACGGGCTACAAAGTCGTTCGCTGCGGCGACATTGCGGTCTCACGTGAAGTTCCCCGACCGGTGATCCTCGACATCGGAAACGGCCTAGGCGCGTTTTTGTCTTTTTTCAATCCGGCGCGAATAGGTTGCTCCGCCGAGAAAACCGCGGCGAGTCGGCGTGACGCCCCGAAAGAACTCGCCAAAATACCCTTGCCGGGAGACGTCGAAGTAGCGTTCGACGCGGCTTCACCACACATCTTTCAACCGCCGGAGAAGTCCCGTGACATTTCGGGGCGTCCCGGTATGACACCTTCGCGTGGAGCGCCGGTTCCGCAACAAGGGTATCCTATGTATCAACAAACGACGCCGGTTTACAAAGGGAAGGGGCTCGAATCGATTCAACCGGTCACGATTCGGGTGAGTTCCGTCGAACTGACGCGCTCCCATTACGGCATCGGAACCGGGGAAGCGAAGCCGCTTCCGGTTCGAATGATTAAACAGAGCGTGCTGGACACGATGACGTACACGTCGTGCGTCGCCGTTTTCTTTCTCGGCTTATGCTTTCTGCGAGCCTCGGCGAAAGGGAAGGCATTTTTGATCTTCACGATCGCGCTGATCGGAACGGTCGGCGTTCTCGTTCCGGGTTGGGAACTTTACGCCGACGCTTTCAACGCGATGACGCTCGCCGCGCTGCTCGGTCTTTTCCCGCTGTTTGCCGCGGTGAGATTTTTCCGATTTATCTCACGAATCGCGAAATGGGTTTACTCAGCTTGTCGCGCGCGATTCGAATTTTATATCGGGAATTCCTCCGCGAAAACGAATTCCGAAACGGCGGTTTTGCTTTTTCTCGCCGTGACGCTCCTTGCCGGCACGAGCTTTGCCGCATCGGAACCGCCGCGAAGCGATGACGCCAAGGAAGAGGCGCCGATCGCGGTTCCCCGGGACGCGATCCTGATTCCTTACGATCCGTATGTTTTTTACGACGAAATTCCCGATCCGGCCGACCTGCAATCGCCTTTGCAACGGGTTTTGGTGCCCTTGAAACTCTACCAGGCGTACAAAGCGGTCGTCGGCAAGGAAACGAGCGATTCTCCCGACGGTGTCAAACTCCCGCCCATCCCGGCGCGGTACTCTTTCGCCGGAGCGCGATTCACGGCCCGACTCGGTGAAACCATCACGGATCCGCCCCCGCAAACGGAGCCCGCCCCGCCGCACATCGAACCGACCCCGCCGCACATCGAACCGGCTCCTCCGCACGTCGAACCGACCCCGCCGACGCCGGAAGTTCCGATGGAAAGTACGCCCGTTTCCGAAGAGGGGATCGTGACACCGGAAATCGTGACACCGGAAAACGTGACTCCGGAAGACGTGGCACCGGGAGACGAAAATGAAGTCGAATCGACCGAAATTCCGGTTCTTGACGCCGCCGTTCTCGTGGAACCGGGATTGGCCGTCGAGGTTCCGGAAGAACCGGTCGCAATGGGAACGCTTGACGCTCCGATTCCCGCGACTCGCATGGTGCCTGTTTACCACACGACCGAAACGGAATCGGCGTTGTTGCCCTGTCTCGGTTCGGCGTTGCATCACCTGCTCGATTCGCTCGGGAGAGGGCTTTGCCTTCCGCAAATACTTCCCGCGTTCCAGATGAATCTCCAGATCGTGCTGCTGTACCAAGTCCTGCAAGACCAGGTCGCGCAAGTTTCCGTTGCTCCCGCCGCGGAGGCGCGCGAACCGGGAAACAACGTCGGCGTGGACGCCGAGGTGACACTGGAAGTTTACACGGACGATCCGATCGTGATACCGCTGACGATCGAAGGGGCGGTCGTCGATTCGGCGACGCTCGACGGCGAACCCGCCCGACTCGGCTTGGGCGCCGTCCTTCCCGCGTCGAACCCGGCCGCGCCGGCGTACCTTCTCCGGGTTCACGGAAAAGGGACGCACGAACTGCGTTTGAACCTGCGGTTCCCGATCCAAAAGCAGGGAGGTTTCCGGCTTGTCCAGGGACGCCTGCCGAATATTCCCGCGGCAGCGGTTTCGCTGATCGTCGAACAACCGGGTACGGAAATTCGCTCCGGGACCTCCTCCGACCAAAGGAAGTTTGACACCAAAACCGCGAACGAGACGATCGAAACCGTCCTGGCCGACGACGGTCGTTTTCAATGGCAATGGCGTGAGAAAGTCGACGAGGGCGAAATCGACCTTGGGCTCATCGCGACGTCCGAAATCGTTTACGACATTCAGGAGGACGGTCTGCCGTTCACGTGGGATCTTTCGCTGTCGCTGCGGCGGGGGCGTTACGAATCGTTCCGCCTCCGGATACCGAAGGATTATCTCGTCTGTTCCGTCGACGGAGCGAACGTGCGCGGTTGGAATCCGGTGGACGGTGACGCCGCGACGAACGACACGGTCTCGATCGACGTCGAATTGCTCAAGCCGACCGACGCGGACGAGCGTATCTCGCTCGCGCTGCGCAAGAACGTGACGTTCCACGGAGCCGCACCGCTGGAAACACGTTTGCCGCAGGTCGGCGTCGTCGGTGCGGCCATGCACCAGGGGCGCATCCTCGTCCGGCAAGGACCGCTTCTGGACGTGAAAATCACGCCCCGGTCCGGCGTTGCGCAAACCGATTTGCCGAAAGAAACGCCGACGCAAGACCGCTCCGTGTCCGCCTTTGAAAGCCCGTTCGGAGTCCGTCCGTTGGCCGCTTATCGATTCACGTCGGACGATTACGTCGTCGCGGTTTCCGCCGTCTTGACGCCGCCGGACTGGACCGCCACGACGGAAAACGTCCTTCGCGTTTCGGATTTCACGTCCCTGCTGGAATCCCGCATCAATATTCGAGCGCAAAAGCGGGCGATTTATCAATTCCACGTCCGGCTTCCCGGTAATTTCAAAATCGAGAAAATCGAAATGCCGATCCCGTTCGAATCGTCCCGGGAAAAACAAGGAGACGATCTGGTATTGACGATCCTGTTGGCCGACGGTTTGCTCGGAACGGCACGCTTGACGCTCATCGGCGAACTGGAAAGACCGGCCGCGGGCGAGGGGCTCGTTTCGTTGCTCGAAATGAAGGAGATGCCGCTCCCGAAAGTCAAAGTCGACAATCTCTACCATTCCAATCAGGTCTACGCCGTACTCCTCGATCCGGCTTTCGAGGTCACGTACGAAAACCGGCTCAACGTCGTTCCGACGCCCCGCGACCGATTGGACCCGGAATTGATCCCCGCGGATCAGATCGGTTCCTTGAGGCTCTGCCTACAGCCGAGGCTTATGAAGGACGATTTCGACGCGGTTCTCCGATTCACGCAAAAAACGACGGAAGTCCACTGCGACACCATCACCAATGTGTGCATCGGTTCGCAATCGCTCCTGGAAACGATCATGCTCGATTACCGGATCACCGGGGCGGGAATCCGCCGCGTCGAGTTCGCGCTTCCCCGGGAATTCAAGGAGGCGAGAATCAGCGTTCCGAAGATGCAGTACAAGAAGATCGTTCCGCTTGACGCCGCCGCCGATTCGCCGATCGGAGTTCAAATCGAACTCCAGGAGGATCTTGTCGGAGAATTGAAAGTCCTCATCGAAAACGAACGTCCGCTCGTCCCGGACACTTCCTATCCGGTTCCCGTTCCCCGGATCGAGTCGGCGACGACCGATCGCCAGTTCGTCGTGTTCGAGAATCAACTCGGCGCGGATGAATTGACGGTCGACGTCGGCAAGGAATCCGTTTTCAAGGAACTCCGACGTGAAGGGGCGGAGTGGAATTATTTATCGTCCATTCTCGGCAACGGCGCGATTTTCGCCTATGTCGCTCACGGATCGAATTATGCCGACGTCGCGAAAGCGACGGACATCGCGATGAAGATGCGACGCCGCGAAACGGTCGCATTGTCCCAGGCGAGTATCGGATTGGCGGAAACCGTGATGATTCTCGCGGCGCCGGGGGATTACGTC
>JAVBTU010000395.1:0-15125 GCA_031556015.1 Thermoguttaceae bacterium | reverse complement strand
GCCATATCCTGCAAAAGAGCCGCCGCGAACGCAAGCTCGGGATCTCCCTTGCGTAATTCCAAAAGAAGAAAGCGGGCAAACATCGCCCGGCGCAACGAATCCTGCCAAAGAAACGCAATGTTGAATCCGCCGAGTTTGCTTTTCGGAATCAAACTGAACACGGCTTTCCAAAGGACGAAATTCTTGACCACGCGAATTCCGACCAGCGCGATCCCATGCCGTACGTTCGAGATCGCGCTCTGAAAACCGAAATACGACGAGTTCAAAAATTTGAGGACTTGCGCGGCGAGCCCGGGATCCGCTTCAATCGGGCAGACCAGATCGTTGATGTCCACTTTGGTAAGATCGTTGTCCAACTGCAACACCGTCAACGCACTATGCGGCATCGCGGGAAGCTGCTCCACCGTGAGAAATTTCCGAAGATCGTCGATGTTTTTATTGGTCGGCATTATGCTCGATTACGAAAATGGGGGGTTAAATAAGAAATAAGAAATAAGAAATGTCGAAGTGAAAACGCATACCGAAGGTGTATTTCTTATTTCATTACGCTCGCTTACGCTTCCCGCTCTGTGGAAAACGCTCGCTTACGCTTCCCGCTCTGTTTATACTTCCCTGTCCGTTGTTGGTGCCGCTTTGTCGGAAATGTCGCTTCGGAATCGGCATCCATCCCAGGAAATTTGCCGGACGACTTCGTAAGCGGACTTTTTTGCTTCTGAAATTGTATCTCCCAGCGCAGAAACTGCAAGGACACGTCCACCGTTGGTGAGAACCTCGCCGTTTTCCGAAAGTTTCGTTCCGCTGTGAAAAACTTTCACGCTTTTCGACCACTTGGAATCGAGACCGTGGATCGGAAACCCCTTTTCGTAAGTACCGGGATATCCTTTCGAAACCATGACGACACACACCGCCGGTCGCGGATCCCAATGGAGCGGCTCAAGTCGGTCGAGCGTTCCGTCGATCGTCGCTTCCATGATTTTCACCAAATCGTCCTGGAGCCGCATCAGGAGCGGTTGACATTCCGGGTCGCCGAATCGGGCGTTGTACTCGAGGACTTTCGGACCTTGCGGAGTCATCATCAGCCCGGCGTAAAGCACCCCCTTAAACGGCGTTCCGTTGCGGTTGAGCGAATGAACCGTCGGGACCAGAACATGCTCCTCAATCCAGTGCAGCTTTTCATCATCGATCAGCGGCGCCGGACTGTACGCCCCCATCCCGCCGGTATTGGGCCCTTGATCGCCGTCGAAAGCCGCTTTATGGTCCTGGGCCGGTTGCAGCGTCATGATCGTTTGACCGTCGGTGATCGCTAACACGCTCGCTTCTTCGCCGACGAGCCGCTCCTCGATAATCAACCGGTCTCCGGCTTCTCCGAACTCGCGATGTTGTCGGATTCGTTCGAGTACTGCGAACGCTTCGCTCTTGGAATCGCAGACGAACACCCCTTTTCCCGCGGCAAGACCGTCGACTTTAACGACAAGCGGTTCTTCCTCAAGAGCATCCAGAAACCGAATCGCGGCTTCCGGCTGATAAAACACACTGTACCGTCCGGTCGGAATTCCACCGCTTTTGAGAATTTCCTTGCAGAAGATTTTGCTCCCCTCCAACTGCGCCGCAGCTTTGTTCGGCCCGAAAATACGTAACCCTTCCGCCTCGAACGTGTCGACGATTCCCAAGGTCAACGGCAGTTCCGGTCCGACGACCGTGAGCCGGATCGCGTTGTCTTTCACGAACCGGATCAGGCCGGAAAAATCGGTTTCGGAGATAGGCACGTTTTCCGCGTCCAGCGCCGTTCCCGCATTGCCGGGCGCAACGAAAACACGCTCGACGAGCGGACTTTGCTTGATTTTCCAGGCCAGCGCATGTTCACGCCCGCCACTTCCGACGACCAATACGTTCATGTTATTATTGTACGTTTGTTAGCCACGGGGCGTGCCCCGTGCTTGTGAACTCTCCAAGTCGACTACAAAATTTTACGTTCTTTCTCCGGCAGGTGGGCGAGTTCTTTGCGGCAACGCTCGCAGAGGCGGAGCATGGTTTTCAGGTCGAGCGTTTCCGCCCGGGTTTTCTCGTCGAACTCCATGTCGAGCATGATTTGGTCGATCGTTTCCTTCGGGATCGTCCGTTTGAACGCACTGCACAGCTCGCTGCGGAGAAATTTACGCCGATGAAAAAACATCGCGCGGGTAAATTCGTGAAAAAAGTCCAAATCTGGAATCTTGTTCTTCCGTTTTTCGTCGTAAATGATCCGCAAAAACGCCGAATTCACTTTCGGCCGCGGCCAAAAGACGGTTGGCGGCATCACACGGACCAGCTCCGTTTTGCATTGCGACTGCATCCAGAGGGAGAGGGCCCCCCAGTCTTTCGTTCCCGGCTTGGCGGTGATTCGGTCGGCGAGCTCCTTTTGAATCGTTACGACCATCGAGTGCGGCGGAATGTCGGTCAGCAGCAGGTTCGACATCAGCGGCGTCGCGATGTTGTAAGGAAGATTGGCGACCAATTTGAAACGTCCGCCTGGCACCCGGGCCAACTCTTCCCGAACCGTCGAGAGAACTTCTTCGCTGAGTCGGTTCTTATTTTTAAGAATGTCCGTCTGCAAAAATCGGATATTGGTCCTTCCAAAAAGTTCCTGCTTTGCCAGTTCGTGGAGTACGGAATCGAGTTCGACGGTAATTACGGTCCCAGCCCGATCGGACAATTCGGCGGTAAGCGACCCCGTTCCGGTGCCGACTTCGAGGACGACGTCGTTTTTTTCAAGATTCGCCGATTCGTACAGGAGCCGCAGAAGGTTCAGATCGATCAGAAAATTCTGTCCGAGCTTGGCGCGCGGATGAATCCCGATCGCTTCGAATTTCTTCATCAAATACGTCCGCGTCTGTTGGGCTTTGTCCATGTGGTCGTCGTCAGTAGTCAGTAGTCAGTAGTCAGTAGTCAGAGCGGGAAGCGTAAGCGAGCGTTATTTCTTATTTTTACTTGCGTCTTCCCAGTCTTCGGTCGAGCGATTCGCCGAGTTTGTTGAGTTCGTCGATCCGAAAGCGGAGTGAGTCGATTTGTTCGCGGAAATCCCGGATTCGGTCGATTGTCGCTTCCAGACCCTGAAAGACGAAACGCATCGACCCGGTCATGCTCCAATTCGACGACGTTTCGTTGATTTCCCGCTCCAAGCCGAAATTGATCGTCAATAGGAATATCCCCAAAAGTCCCGCCGCCCATAAACCGAGCCAAAAAAGCGAAACACGGTAATGCGAGAGCGGCCAAATGTCGCGACCCAGAAAGGGCGATTCGTAGAAAAAATTGCACGCCGGTCGGGAAAAAATGAACAGCAGCATCGCTCCGAGCAGCGTTTCGTAAAAGATCCGATTGATCAACGTGTCGTATCGGACCGTCAATCGTTCGCAAATCGACTGCATTTCCTTGGAGATGATCTGCATGAACGAATCGCCGGCCTTTTCCGTTTCTTTGAGGAGATCCTCCAACGACTCCGGCGCAATCTTTGCGTCCCGTGCGAATCCGCCGAGGATCAGGTTCGATTCGCGGAGCGTGTTTTCGTCCCAGTATTCCGGCAACGTGAATTTTTCCTTGAGTTTCCGCGAGGACGACCAGCGCCGCAGCGTCCGAACCCCTTCGACGGTTCCGAGCGCGGCCAGTTGCGGGATCGACCTTGCCCGGGCAAGGGCCATTCCCATGAGAATCGACCCGAGTTGTCGATAGATTCGCAGCACGACGGAAAACGGACTGTATCCCCAGCAATTCGTGATCCGATCGATCAAACGGTTTTCCCAGTGTTTGCGGTCTTGTACTAATTCCCGTCTCGCATTTTCCGCTAAACTAACGCTCAGCTCCCGACGCTGGACGGCAATTTGTTCCCGGAGAATTTCGATCGGTTTCCAATCGTGCTCGACCTCTTCGCGGCACAGCGCGATTGTTTCGTCCGCCAGATCGAAGTAGTTCGCCTGCCGAATTCGCAAGGAATACTCTTCGTTCATGTCCCGGGTTAAAAGCCGATGCAGCTCGGCGAACTCACCTTTCGGTTCCTTTCCCTCCAGCTGGTTGGCCAAAGCCGTGTACGAATCGACGAGGTAGATCGTTCCCGGCTCGTATTTGTCTTCCAGGACTTTGCGCCAATCGTCGCGGATATCGACGTCCCGATCGGCGTGAGTCTGCACGAAAACCAGTCGGGCGCCCGGCGCGGCGTCGGCGAGTTCGTCGGCGACTTTCCGGCTCCGGTATTTCTGCTGCGTCCCGGTTACGACGAGAATGTCGCAAAGCGGCAACACGCTCCGCAATCGAGCAAGATTCGAGAGGCGTTGCTCTTCATTTTCCGTCGTGTCCGGATCGGGACAATCGATCAGCACCATTCGCTTCAAAGCGGGAAGATCGTGTTTTTCGATCGTCAGATCGGTCGTATCGATTCCCCAGTCTGCCGGATCGATTTCCGGACGGCAGACGAGAATCGGTTGATCGGTCGTTGGACGCTGCTTCCCCTCCCGAACGATCCGTCGACCGAGCAGGGCGTTGACGAGCGTGCTTTTACCGGGCCCGGTCCCGCCGAGAAACGCGACGATCAACGGCATCCCAAGCCGTCGCTGCATCGCCGCGGTTCGGGTCGTGAATTGTTCGATCCAACCGCGACAGTGGCGAGCGGGCTCCCATTCGGGAATCGACGCGGTCAATCCGCGCAAACGATTACCGATCAAATCCGGTTCCGTCAAGGAATCGTGCATGGAGAGACACCTTTCGCCGAAAAAAACAGCAAGATTATGATTTACGCATCATTTATGTCATCCTGAGGTATTCCGAAGAATCTGGTTTCACTCCGTACTCGTCCGGAAAATGCGTTTCGGCAGGATCCACCCGATTCTTCACTTCGTTCAGTATGACAAAATTGCTTCGCAAACTCTTAGTGATCCAATCTCAGAAATCGAAATCTTTCGTTTTCGCTTTCGGCTTGTCCCCTTTGTCTTTGGAACTTCCGAACGGATCGGAGTCGAGCGCCGACTGCATTCGGGCGTCCTTCGCGGCTTCGACCGCTTTGGCGCCGGACGAGATGATCGCCCCGCTAATCACGACTTCGGTCGTACTCGTCAGTCCTGAGGAAGTGGACACGACGTCGTTATCGACCGTCAGGGCGGCTTCTTTCGGCGCTTGGGCGAGCGAGGCGAGTACGGCGTCGAGTACCGGCTCCTCGGGAAGCAGTCCCGTCGCTTTCAACGCTCCGGCCGTGGACGGAAGCGAAAACACGAACGTTCGCTTCGGCAAGGACGCGGCGGTTTTCGAATCGGTAATCACTTTTTTCAGGATCGGTTCCAGTTTCGAAGCGTCGGTCCCGATCACGCCGCAAATCGCGTCGCTTTTGATCCCGAAAAGAAGATTGAGTGATTTGCCGGACAAATGCTCCGGAAATTCGTCCGCGTTCGGAATCATCGATTCGACAAGATCGAACGGCAAAGTCAAGGTACTGAACTTGTATCCCTCAAAGGAGGAGTATTCCAGTTTGAGCAGGTTTTTCAAGTCCGGATTCGCATCGGCAATTCCTTTCGCGGTCTTTTGCAGAACGTCGCCGAGCAATTCCCCCTTGGCGATGTGTCCGGCGAAGAAAATTTCGCCGCTCGTTTTCCAAGTCGCCGCAAAGTCGGTCTTGCCGCTTTCGATCGTCGCAACGACGACCTGTTCCAGGGATTCGAGGATTCCCTTGACCAATTCGAGTTCGTCCCCTTCCAGATCGTTTTCCACCCCTTCCAGCGCCCCTTCGAAGTACGTTTTCACCATCTCGGCCTGGGCTTCTTTTTGGTCGTCGGAAATGAACCCGATTCCGACTCCCCCGACCGCCTGGTCCGCGCGGAAGAAGCCGGGGAACGCCGTTTGGCCGTCTTTTTGGTATTGGATCATTTTCGCGAGGGACCCGCCCGGCTTGGCTTCGAACGCGGCATGGAGCGAGATGTCCCCGGTCTTCGGATCGATGTTGATTCCCTCGAACAGCGTTTTTCCTTCGTCCAGGACGAGTTCGACCGCTTCCTTAATCGTCACGAATTGCTCCGCGACGTCCGGATTGTACATTGAGGCGAGCATCTCCAGCGAGAGGAGCAGGTTGAGAACGGTCTCCTTCGGCACGTTCTCGAAATTGACTTGGAGCGACGAAAGATATTTTTTATCGAGCCCGTTGAGAAGCTTCGAAGGATCGTCGACGGCCAGTTTGGGATACGCTTCCGGGTAGAGGACGAGCCAGTTCTTTTTTTGCTCAAGAATCAAATTTTCGGCGCCCAAGGGAATCGAGTACTTGCCCTTTCCCGTCGATTTAAGCTGTCCGAGATACGCGTCGATGATGGGAAACTGCCCGGAAAGCTTCTCCAGATCGCCGACCGGAACAAAGGCGACCGGAAGAAATTCGTCGTCCGTCGCATAGAGAACGACGCCGATCGGCTTGGAGCCGTCGACGCCGGCCAGAGCTCCAAAATTCGACTGGATCATCTCGAACGCGTCGCTTTGATCGACCAGTTTCGCGAGGACTTTTCCGGCTTCCATGAGTTTGTCATAACTGGAGACCGAGAGCGTGATGATCGGTTCCGGTTCCGCGGCGGTCGCGGCAAGCGGGAAAAGCGTAACGGCAAGCAACAGGCCGGCGAACAATCCGGCAAGCCGTGATTTCAGTGATGTTTTCATGGAAGAATCCAATGTTTGAGGGAATAGTCTTTCCAAAGCGACGACAAACCCGCCGCGTTTCGAAACATTATACACGCCCCTGCCGGTTTGACAATTATCGCGAGAGAACCGGGAAATCGGGGGTGCGCCCAAATTTGCTCCAAGTTCCGCTATCCAGTTTGCTTTCGATTCCGCACGCGTCCCGCTGCGGTACGGAATGATCGAATTCCATTGTAAAAACCGAGAAAAACACTAATGCTTCCGCGTTTCCGTGGTTTTTCCGTTGAGTGAGCGGATGGTTTCGAGAGGGATTTTGATCACTTTTCGGTCGTAAGTGATCAGTCCGCCGCATTCGCTTTCCACGTCGGTCAACTGGTGATACACCGCCGCGGACAGCGCATCGTTTTTGACGAGTTGCTCCAGCGCGACCATTGTTCTTCGGTATCTTCTCGCGAAATCGTCCGGGTCGTTCGCCATTTGGTATCCCCATGTTTTTTTCGTCCAGGTATGCCCCGGAATCGGACAGGCGATTCCGCCGAATTCCCCGAGAACCGAAGCGCGAAACGGCTCCGGCTTCGGCGCGGCCGGGCCTGGAAATTGGTGCAGATCGACAACTTGCCCGACGTTTTGGTCTCGCCAACCACTCGCCGCGTCGACCAGCCGACCCGGGTCCAGGCGGTGCAGCAACTCCGCGTAACGCTCCGTATCGTGCTGCCCTTTGCCTTCGTGGAACAGGACCCACGTCACGATGCTCGGATGGTTTTGCCGCGTCCGGAGCATTCGCGTCAATTCCGTCGCAAACTGTTGTTGATCGGAAGCACGGTGATTCTCCGCGGCGGGCATATCCTGCCAGACGAGAATTCCGAGCCGGTCGCACCAGTGATACCATCGCTCCGGTTCGATCTTCGCGTGTTTGCGAATCATCGTGAAGCCGAGTTCCTTGATCGTCCGGAGTTCCCGCCGGATCGCTTCGTCCGACGGGGCCGTGTAAAGACCGTCGGGCCAGAGTCCCGGGTCGAGTACCCCCATCTGGAACCGGAACATGTTGTTCAGGCGGATACGGACCACGCCCCGGGAATCTTTCGCCAAATCGATCTTGCGCATCCCGAAGTAACCTTCAAAGGAATCCACGGTACGTCCGCTTTGAAGAAGTTCGATTTTCAATGTGTAAAGGAACGGATTCTCCGGCGTCCAGAAGACGAGTTCTTCGTCGGGTATCAGCAGTAAGATCGTCCCGTCTGTTCCTCCGTACACTTTTGTGATGCTTTCCTGCTTTCGAAACACTTCCGCAACGATAAGCGGCGGATCGACCGGATCGGTCTTCGCGGAATCGACGGAGACGCGAATCGCGACATTCGATTCGTCGATGTTCGGCGCCGCGGCGTACTCCGTGATACACGTCGCGGGAACCGGTTCCAGCCAAACGGTTTGCCATATCCCCGTAACGCTGCCGCACTGAGTCCCTTGCGGGTTGGTCGCCTGTTTGCCGAAGGGACCTCCCTTTTGCGTCGGGTCGTACACGGAAACGATCAGCTCGTGGGAAACGTCCCGTTCGTATTTGCCGTCTTTTCGCAACACTTCGGAAAGATCGAACGAAAACGAATCGTATCCGCCGCGATGCACTCCGATGAGCCGACCGTTGACGATCACGGCCGCTTCCCAATCGACCGCGCCGAAATGGAGTCGGATTCGATCGTCGTCCGACCAGTCGTTCGGGACCTTAAAATGGCGGCGGTACGCGACCGAATCGAAAGGGTACCGAATCCCCGAAAGCGAAGACTCCAACGGAAACGGAACCAAAACGCGATACGGATACGCTTCCGTCGCGTCTTTTCGGGAAAGTCGGACGGATTGACCGCGATAGATCGTTCCGGAGTTCCGTTGCGTCAAATCCGGGGGAGCGAGCGTATGCGGCTGCATGTCGTGGATCTCCGGCGTCGGCGCATCGCTTTCCGGTGAAGGAGTTTCCGTTTCGTTTTTTTCCTCCTCGAACTCGTCTTCTTCCGGAACCGCGAGCTGCAACTCGTACGTTTTCCGATTCGGCTGCGGGGCGTAATCCTTGGGAGTCGGATGCTGCTGATCCAATTCCGGTTTCATTTCCCAGACGCCGTTGAGATTCAACCATTTTTCGCGGATCATCGTCGGGCGAGGATACTCCTGATGCACGTTTTTCGGCGTAATATCTCCGGCGTACGTGGTTTGCATGGCGTTTTCAACCGGCTTCCACAGCGACGTCGGCTTCGGCGCGGCGTCGAGCCGTTGGACTTCCTGAGCCCACGCGTCAACGGAAAAAAATAATACGCAAAAAAGAAACGTCAATCGTATCATGAATTCGCTAATGTTGGATTCGGCTCTGAGGGCTTCGCCAGATAGTTTTACGCACAATTTGTCATTCTTGAGGTACTCCGAAGAATCTGGCATCCAGCGGAGTTCGTATTGCGATACGAGTTGCAGGATACACCCGATTTTTCACTACGTGAGTACACTCCGTTCAGAATGACACCGCATATCAATTTTGTGTTTCGGACAGATTACTTTCCGGCGAAAGCCTGAGTCCGGCGGCGACAATACACCCATCCGTAGTATAACGCCCACCGAAGGAAACGGAAGGAATCAGTATTCCTCCTCCTCTTCGTCCGCATCCTCATCCTCTTCGTCGGATTCCTCGGGCGGCTTCAGTCGGTCCATGGCTTGAGTGAGTACGTTCTGTACGACGAGTGATCGGGTAAATTCCCGAAGCTGCGCGGAGGGTTCCTCGGAGGATCGGGAAAAGCAAAGACCGACGAGGTTTTTCGTCAGGTAAATCGGCGTAAAAATCAAACCAAAGGGGACCCCCAGCCATCCGATCGTTCCGGTCACGAACGAGTTGAAGAGTTTCGCTTTTTTCGCACACGAACCGCAGGAGAGCCGCGGAATGGTTTGGAATTGCGTTATGATAAGGAACGACATAACGCGATGCGAACTGTGGATGTCGACCGGCCCCGGTCCGCCGCAAACGGGACAATCGCCCTGATGAACTTCACGGACGGCTTGATCCAGAACCGCGTCGGGAACTTCGACCCGACCGGTCGAGTGCCGCTGGGCACACGCTTTTCCGCAATAAACGGAACCGTATTGTATGACACCACCGAAAAGAATGACGGTTCCGCAATTGGCGCATTGAGACATCGGACGCTCCGGGAAGTGGGAGAAAAAACGGCAGGGAAACGAATTCGTACGAATCTATCTTTTCGATATTTTAGTGTCAATACACGGCTCGAAAATTACACTCCCCGGGGTACGAAAACTTTGCGTGCGGTTTTCGCACTGAATCAGCTTCATTTCTCGACTCTCCCTCGAACGTTCATTCACTTCCAGGAGCGGTAACCGTCAGTAATAATGTCCAGTCTTTTTCGTCGGGTGCAACAAACTTTTGTGTCTTTCCTCCCTGAATGGTGGTTTCGTTTCCAAATTCTCCCGTTCGCGGATTGAACCACTTCTGTTTCATTGGACCGATCCCTTTTAACTCAAGTTCCAACTCGCCTCCCCGTGGAAAAAATGCCACATAGACCTTTTCTTCTTCCGCTAAGACGACGGCGTCTCCGACCGTATCATCCAAGGGACGCAGCTTCCAATACGGAAGGGCATTAAAAAATTGGTACAAGTCCCGTAAGTGTTTGTCCGCTCCCTCGCTTTCCACCCTGAAAGTATAAAGGTTCGGGGCGTCAATACGATTCCAGATATCGCTGTGTCCGATGCTTCCGTGGAACCCCGCGGCAAAGTAGCCGCCGGCGCAAACGATTCGCCATGAAGTACGGCGTATTTTATCGGGATGATGCACTTGTTGTCTTTCGGTCGAGCCGTTTTTCTGATATTCGTAACCATTCTCCGTATTCAAGACCGGTTTTCCGTAGCGGAGGTCGGCTTTAAGACTCCGCACTAAATTCTCATCATCACCGACCCAACAGTTAAGGTTTTCATCCCAAGTTGTTTCTTTTCCGAATTGCCCGGTTTGTTGTGAAAGCACATCCAAAGCACTCTCATCGCCGAAGAATCCGCCGATCTGCCATGGCTGTTCGAATGAATCTCGCGGACTTGGACCTTCGGCGGTTGACGATACGACCGGATGGACCGTCACCAAATGGTTGTAGGGATCATGTTTCTTGATATAACGCGACGTTTCTTTCACCCAGTCGATATCACCGGGAATATCAAGGCGATATTCCCCGTCGGGGTGGGTTTCGTACTCGTTCGCGAGCGTCCACAGGAAGACATTGTCGAAAGCGGCATAACGCGACAGCAAGTAATGCAACCACAGCCTTTCCCGTTCCGGCGTCCAGATCGCAACATCCGTAAACGGAAGGCGGTAAAAGTTCAGGAGGATCAGTTCCACGTTCATGCCGCAGTCGCGCAACCGATGGAATAATGTGTCCAAACTCCGAAAAAACACGGGATTAAAACGATCCAAGTCGGGTTGGTCCGCCGTCCCGCCCCAAGCCCAAAAATCCGAATCTCTCTGAGCCCGTTCATGGCTGTGCCCGACACTCATCCTCACGAAATTGAAGTGATGTTCCCTTCTCGTTTTCAGATAAGCGGCGCGTAAATCGTTGGTGATCGGGCTGTCATCGTGCAATCCGTAGCAGGTATCACCCATAGGGAAGAAAGGGGTGCCGTCATCCTTTGAAAAGGACAATCGATTTTGTGGATGAATCCGGATAAAACCGTTTCCGGATGTACCACTACAATTAATTTTCCCATGTTGTAATATCTCCACCCCTTCCCCACGAAGTTGATAACACCACTCCCCTTCTTCGTCCGGGACAAAACGTAATCGCCAGATATTTTCCCCATCATAAAACCCGTCAATCCGTTTTATTTTCCCGGACGGAGAGGTGAATTGGCCGACCAACATGGTTTTTGTGAAAGGATTCTCAAAACCGGTCTGGCCTCGAACGGTAAATTCGTGCATCGACCATTTCGAAACTTGAAGATCCGGATTTTCCGTCGACTCGGGAACGATTCCTTCACGTATCTCGCCAATGGTTGTCAGGAAAGCCTTTGCGAACTGAGCGCCACCCTCGACGGCGTCCTGGACTCCGACATTCCACCAAGGCATTTCCCATCCCCAGACTTTTGTGCCATATTGCTTCATGGCATACTGGTGGATGTTATGGAGAGAAAGGGATCTCCCCGACCAATTGTACCGAAGTGGGTCTTCGTCATTACCCCAGCGATGGCCAAAAGAGCGCAGGGAAGGATAGAACTGGATAAAGCGAAGAAATGCGCGGGAAACGGGTTTTCCTTCCTTATCATCCGTATAAAAAACGATGTTGGTATCACGAGGTGCAATCCAATTATGCCAAGTGACAAAGTAATCGGGCTTCAAACGGTCGACGGTTTCGTAGGCCAACTGAGCGGATGCGGTGCCTCGCGGATCGGGAAAATCATAACCTCCTCGATATTCAAATCCTTCGTACACACCGTCGACATTGACCACGGGATCGATGACAAACACATAGTGTTGCCGATACCCGGCGGCTTCGTCGGACAGAAGAAATCGAACGAGACCTTCCATCGCATAAGAGGAAAAGGTTTCGTAAGCATGTTCACGCGCATGCCACAAAATTGTCCGCTTTTTGCTCATGTCGATCGAAGGATCGGTGATCGTCAGTTGCCAATGTTCACGGCCTCCATCACTCCTGCCGAGGATTCTTTTTTCCAAGTGAGCATGCCCGGAAAGGGCGTTTATGAAATTCAGATAATCCTGATAGGAATACTCTGGACTCAATCCGACCTGTGTTTCTCCAGGCACAGCATTAAAACTGACGGATAAAACCCAGCCCTTCGTGTTTCCGTTCACCTGTTGCCACCCTTTTCCCGGAGGCCGAATAAAGATAAAATCTCGCTCCGGCATCCCGGCTTCGGGCCTGTTATCGAAATCCGTTCTCCGTCCGTCGTCCGATAAATCGATATGAAGCGTGACTTTGACGTCCTGATCTCCGTCGTTTTTGCAGAGAAGATTCATCCTTGATACCGGATGTTTCAAAGGACTTGCCCCCCCTTCTTCGTACGAGGCACGGATAAGAAATTCGTTATATTTTGATACTGTAATCTTATCCGGATCCCTTGGCGTACCCCCGTCTTCCGGAGAAATGAGAGAAATGGGGGTTGTCTCCACTTCCGCTCCGCCAAGCGAAACCATTGAAACCAAAAGGCAAAGACTCAACAACGCAACGCCCTGAAACGCAAATGGTATGACTTTTCGTTTCCGCGCTTTTGTGTCTTTCGTAGTTTTATTACAGAGATCGCTTTTCAAGCAGGAATCGGTTCCAACGACAAACGCGACTTGTCCTTCGATAGAAATGTACATACGTCGATTCTCCTGTTGAAAAGTAAGTCTCAATGGGTGTTGCTGGCCCGAATATTTCATCCGGGGTGATTTCTTGAAGAAGGCCGTTGTGGTAAAATGTTATTCGGAAACAACTTACAACAATATTTAACCGCCAGCGACCGACACACAGTGTAGCATGAAATCGCCCCGGCCCGCAAGACCCGCCGCCAAAAACAAAAAATCGACGCCCACCCCTCCGGAGGAAAGCTCTCTTTCGATGCCGGAACCGTCCTCCTCCGGCAAGTCGACCAGGCACTCCACCCCACCGAACGCGTCAACGATACGCCGGATGAAAAATATCTGATCACCCAACCTACAGTCTACAGTCTACAGTCTACAGCCTTTATGATTAAGATTACGTCCTATCGTTTACAGTTTGAGTGATAAAATCGCCGATGCCATGCACAAAGCATTTCGAGCCGGGGGCGGCGACGGCGGACGAATGACGCCTCGTCCTTGTACCTCCCGGTGTCATGGTGTCATTTGACCGTGATCGTGCCCACGTCCAGCGGTTCGTCGCTCCGAGAGCCGGGGATTTCCGGGATCGTGAACTCCCGCGGGTTCGCCGAACCGAGATTTTTGAAATTCTCGTCATACAAATCGACCCGGAGCGTCCAATTGCCCGCCGGAACGTCCTCCACGCGGAAACTCCCGTCCTTGGCGATCACCGCGCGATAATTATCAACCTTTTTCGCCGATGACATGCTGTTCATGTAATCGGCGTGGATTGCCCGAAATTTCTTTCCCATTTCGGATTCAATATACGCTTGCCGGAGTTCCTCCATCTTGGCCGGATCATTTTTGTACTTTTCCAGCTCCTTTTCGGCTTGATCCATTTCCTCTTTTAATTCCTTCGGGAGTGAAAGCTGTTCCAACGTCGGAGACGGCGGGACGGTTCCGGAAATCGTAACTCTTTGATTCCCGGCGGCGAGAATCTTTTCCAGTTCAGGCGACATCGCGATTTTTCCGACCACGGGCCGACCGATTCCCCCGAGTTGTACCGTTTGACTTTCGCCCGGCTTGACGGACACCGACATTCCATTCAGAACACAGCCCGAGTAAGCGCCGCCTCCCGTCGGGGTGTACAGCGTCTGCGACAAATAATAATCGCCGGGCGCGATTTTGGAGAACAGGAATTTCCCCTCGGCGTCGGTTTTCACAGGATCGAAGAGAGTGATTGAGACGGCCTCACCATTCCGGTACTCGGAACGGAGGTCAATGGTCTTCCCTTGTCCCGGCTTGCTTCCGATCCGGAGCGTTCCCGCGATTTTTCCCCACGGCAGGAGTTTGATCGGAGCAGCGTTCGGCTGGATTGCGGTGTCATACGCTCTCTCGAATTCCTCTTGTTCCACGCGAAGGAATCCGGCGTCATGGATCACGACAAACGCGTACTTTTCTCCGGCGGCGGCGTCAAGCTCCATCGGCGGGAGCTTAAAAACACCGTCTCGATCGGCTTCGACGGTCCGATAAGAATGTCCTGACAAATGCGACATCGTCAATCCGATCCCACTCGAAGAGAGCGCGTAGATCACTTTCGCCTCGGCAGCCGGCTTGTCGTCCGGCGTCACGATTCGACCGGTGCGAACGATACTCCGCTCCGCTGCGATTTTTTGCATTTCGACAAGTTTTTCCGGAGATAATCGTTTCATACGAAATTCCAGTTCGATTGCCCCGGCATTGTTATTGATGTTTTCCGAATCGCACGTCTCGTATCCGTCCGCTTCGACGCGGAGATACCGTCGAAATTCCGGTCCCACGAAGCGACGAGTGAATCGACCGCCTTTTTCGTCCTCCGTTCGCGAAGTCTGCCAACTGATCGCTTGATCTGGTCCATGAGATTCGAATTTGAGTCCTTCGGTCACGTGAAATTCCGGAATCGCTTTTCCCGTGGCGTCGTCCACGACGATACCCGTGATCGCTAGCGCGGGGTAGAGGGTGATCGTTTTTTCATCTTCTCCGGCCTGAACGGTGATACCGTTTTGAGCCATGTGGTATTCTGCGTACACGTAGATCCCGATCGGCCCTGCGACGGCGTCGTTCCAAACCCAATGTCCTTCCGCGTCGGTCATATCGAGCGGCGTGTAGTTGTCCGTCTTGAGCATTCGTTCGATAATGGGGTTGA
>JAVBTU010000270.1:0-3887 GCA_031556015.1 Thermoguttaceae bacterium | reverse complement strand
CGGCGAGCAAAGCGGCGGTCGTCAATTTGACGCAAAACATCGCCCAAGAGTTTGCGACGAAGAATATACGGGTCAACGCGATTTGTCCCGGTTTTTTCCCGGCGGAGCAGAATCGAAAACTTCTCGACGAAAAGCGGGTGGAAAATATCATGCGGGGCACCCCGATGAACCGATACGGAACGCCGGACGAACTCGTCGGCGCCGCACTACTGTTGCTCTCCCGCAAAGCCGGAAGCTACATCACCGGAACCGCCCTGTACGTCGACGGCGGATTTACCTGCTCCTGGTTTTAATAAGTGAGAGATGATAAGTGATAGGTGATATTTACTGTTGTCATTTATCACTTCTTCCTCTATCACCTATCCCTTTTCACTTATCACCTATTTCCATGATCGCTAAAGATATTAAACGTGGTACGGTCGTCGTTTTCAATGAATCGCCGTGCATGATCGAGGGTGTCAACGTTCAATCCCCCTCGGCTCGGGGCGCTGCGACGCTGTATAAGTTCCGTGCCCGCAATCTCGTCTCGAAACAAAAAGTCGATATCACGCTCAAAGGGGGCGAATCGCTGAACGAAGCCGATTTCAGCCGTCGCGAAGTTAAATATCTGTACGCCGACGCCGACGAATGCGTGTTCATGGACAACCTCGATTACAACCAGTACAACGTCAAAAAAGAGGACATCGTCGAAGAGCTGAATTACATCACCGAGGAACTCGAAGGAATTCGGGCGCTGATTTACAACGACGAATGCGTCGGAATCGAAAGTCCGACGACGATCGAATTGAAAGTGGTCCGTTGCGACCCGGCCGCACGGGGCAACTCGGCGACCTCCCGATCGAAACCGGCAACGCTCTCGACCGGCTTGGAAGTTCAGGTTCCCGAGTACCTCGAAGAAGGGGAAATGATCAAAGTCGACAGCCGCACCGGCGACTTCATCGGCCGGGCGTAAATACCAAGCCGTATCGACCACTAACGTTTCTTCCGAAAACGTCCGACCAACGGTACCACTCCCAGGCCGAGTCCGAGCAATAGGCACGTCGCCGGTTCCGGAACCGTCGCGGCTTCGGGCGCGAAAAGAATCCGGGCCGTGGCTCCATTGGATTCGGTACCGTTATGTCGAACGAAGATCGACAAAACGTTTCCCCCGGTTGCACCGTCCATGAGGAAATGGTTTTCATCGATGTTCACCGTATAAACCATCAAGGGATCCGACGGTCCCAACGGGGTGGTCGTAAAGGTCAGCGAATTCCCGTTCAGGAGGATCTCCTCGACGACTCCGGTGAAAGTGGCAAAAGCCTCCAACTGGAGAGGAAAGATCACCGGCCCGGTGGGAACGTCGACAGTGAAAAACGTGCTGAAATATCCGCTGCCGGAATCGAACGGCGCGCTGGCGATTCCCGAAGGCGTCACCGGCAAACGCGAAACCGGGGTCACATCGACGCCGGGATGATAGCCGAGCGGATTACTTTCGGGCGTAAAATACCACGGCGTGACGACCGCGCCGGGGGGCGGCGGAATCGTCGAATCGTATTCGTGGCCGTACAGGGTCGAATACAAATCGTGTATCTGGACGTTTCCGATTTGGTAATCTCCGTTGGCGGGATCGGTGATCGCGTAAGTTTCTCCGAACGAAAGAAACATCGCGAAAATCAAATAGCTTGCAACTCTTCTGGTCATTCTCGATTCTCCAATGGTTTGATATCACCTCGAACTCCGCTCCGGGGAAACGAATCGCATCCCTAAAACGGTTACGGAAACGAGGGTGTCATTGGAAGAATACCTTGCCTGTTTTCGGGAAGACGCCCGACTGTAAAGAGGTAAGGCGAAAAATTTATAGACCGCGGAAAATTGGAGTACGGGCCTCTTGCCGTGACGCGGGCAGGAAGCCTGTACTCCAAATATCCGTTACGCATCAATGGTGAAAACGATGCGTGATTCGGGCAACGATGCTTTCGGTTTGACCGTAAAATCGTAACGACTCCAAACCGCAAGGAGCAGGATCGCTCCGAGGGATAATGCGATCACGGCCATTCCCAAACTCACATCGAAAAAGGAAACCTGTCGTCCGAACTTGAAGAGTAGGAACGGAACGAGAACGATCACGACGGCGATAATGTCCATCAGGATCACGAACATGATGTTTCCGAGCGAAAAGACGCTGAGAACGAGGAAAATCACGGCAAACAGGGCACATGCACCGAGAGCGAGCATGTCTTCCATTCGGAGCCCCGGCGCATTCGGATCGCGCGGCTTTTTGGGCGGCTTCTCCTTTTTGACTTTAGGCGGTTTTTCTTTTTTGACCTTGGGTGGCTTTTCTTTCTTAACTTTGGGCGCCTTTTCCTTTTTGGCTTTTTTCCCTTTTTTGTCGACTTCCGGTTCCGGTGCCTCGGGTTCAGGAACCGCCGCGACTACCGGCGCTCCCGAGAAAACCGTTTCCTCGATGTCGTCCGACGTCGAAGCGAAACCGAAAGGGTCTGCTTGATCCGCCGACTCGCCGAATTCGTTAAATTCTTCGTCGCCATAGCTTTCATCCAAGCTCGCAGGAGTTTCGGCGGCCGAGAAGTCCGTTAATTCGGAGCTTTCGGAGTCGAAACCGGAAAAATCGAGATCGGGAAAGTCGTCCGCGGAACCTCGTGTTTCCAAGGATTCCGACTCGAAGTCCGGGAAATCGAGGGAAAGGTCGTCGTTTTCGTGAGATTGGGGATCTTTGGGATGCGACACGATTGCTCCTTTTGCGGGCAAAAAACGTGAAAAAACGGAACCGGGTCGAACAGCGGCTCTCCATCGACTACGTCGGTTTACGGCGGTCCGTTGCACGACAAAAAAAATGAAAGGAAGCCTCTTGCCGTTTATACGTACCTTGCGAATTCCCCGACTTTGGGAACCTGCGCACAAGTATAGCGGACAAAACGATGTTTTCAAGAAAAATTTTCACGACTCGAGGCGGAATTGGAGAAACTCGCCCCGTCTTGAGCGGAGATTAGGGATCATGGGGAAAAGGAGGGTAGAGGATCGTGAGACGGCAGAGGGCAGAGGACTGCGATGAAGCTGCAAGTTTCCCGCAGTAGATGATGAAACTGTGTCAATTGGAACTGCAAATGACGGGTCCGATGACCGAAGCGGGCTTTTCCCGGACCGACACCGCAAACGTCGAACACCCGCTTTTCGTTTATGGCGCCGGAGCGGTTTTCGGTGCGGTGTTTCCCGTGGTGTTATGGTTGGCTGCACTTGGGACGATGTTGCGTCGAAGCGACTGCCCGAAGGGCCAGGAGCAATCCGCATGTGCGGCTCGCACCCGCTTCTTCGCCGGATTCTGCTTGATCGCCAACGGAGCGTACATCGGAGCGGATTTTTCAATAACCGGCCCGACCGGTGCGGGATTGCTCATGGAACACGGAGCGAACCGCGTCGTTCTTGTCCTGTTCGGCTTGATTTGCGTGTCCAGCGGTCTGTTCCTTTGGCACGCAATGCCGTTAAGGGTTTTTATGGAGTGTGGGCGCCTCGCCCGCACTTGAATATCCCGGTCTTTCGCCTCCTTCGCGAAGCGGAAGTAAGCCCGGCAAACGGTCCCCGCCTTCCCACTGGCGGGCGAGGCGCCCGCACTCCAAGGAAAAAATCACTTATCGGCGTTGTTTGGCACGGTCAATCGCGGTTTTTCTTTCCAGAAAGAATGACATCATGACGGCAATCGCTGTTTTTCGCAATTCCGCTTGAGATATCCGTAGTAATGCAGGTCGATGATGCGACCGTTTTTGATCGCGGCTTGTTTCAGAACGCCTTCGAGTTCGAATCCGACTTTTGTGAGAACGCGTTTCGAGGCGTCATTAAAATCGAACACCGGTGCGAAGATTTTCGTGATCTCGAAATGCTCGAACGTATATTCG
>JAVBTU010000252.1:0-2854 GCA_031556015.1 Thermoguttaceae bacterium | reverse complement strand
GTCCCACCCGCGATCCTCCATTTCTTCGCGGGACATCGGGAGAAAAGGAGTAGAGGGAGCCACGGAATCGGAGTTTTGCATGAAAAAATCGGGAAAAAGAGAAAAAACGGATCCGCGATCGGTTCGCTCGCCCATTTTTATCGAATCGTCGCCTCAAGACAGATCGAGACGGCCAAGGTCCATTCGGGAAATTCTATCCGCTTCACGTGGACAAAATAGGAGAGGGGCGGAATCTTTTGCTCTTTCAGGGCAACCGAAGGTCCTTTCGAAATCAGAGCCGCGCTCGAGGTAAGCGGTCATCCGTTTTCACAGCCGAAATATCTTTGGTTTGTGAAAGTCGATTACCACTTACCGCGAGCGCGGCTTTGATTTTCGATCCACGAGGGATTCTCGGTATTACCGTTTCACCGGCGTTTCCGCGGCCGGCTGTCGCGCGACCCGGGTTTCACCGGTCAGGAAATTCGTTACGGTACTCCGGGTCAATACGTCTTCCAGGTATCCTTGCATCGAAAGCCGCAGCTTCTTGTCGAACACGTCTTCGACGATCATATCGCGAACGTCGGCGATGTTCTTGACGATCGGCGTGGTTTGGCCGAGTCCGTAAAGGATCGCATACTCCTCGTTGCCGAGTTGGATCACTTCCGAAATTTCGCCCGGCTGAAGTGCGAACGCGATCTTTTCCAGCGCCGGCATTCCGCCGTGCATTTGAATCGGTTTGATTTCGCCGCGGAGCGCTTTGCTCGGACCGTGGATCGAGTATTTCGCCGCCAAGTCGCCGAAGTATTCTTCGTTCTGGATCTTACGCACCTGGTCCCAAATCTGTTGCGCCTGACGCATGTTGTTGAAGAAGATCGCCAAACAACGCGCTCTTGGTCCGTAGTTCGCTTCGAATCCTTTTTGAATATCCTCTTCCGTAATCTTCACTTTGTCCCGGCACAACTGCTTGAGCATGACCAGCGGACGGAGCGTGTTGGCGCGGAACGCTTCGATGGAAACCTGCTGGTTTCGCGACTGGAGTTTCAACCATTCGGAGACGTTCGGCGAACCGTCGGCCAGGAGCGGCATTTCCTTGGAAGCGCGATCCCGTATCTCCAGGTTGATGTCGTCCTCGGTAATCGTAATGTTTTTCTTTTGGCATTCCTGTGCCAGAATTTCGATGGAAATCCGTTCGGCCAAAACGATTTCGCCGAACATCCTCAAACAACCGTCCGCGACTTCCAGGCGTGTGATTTCGACGCCGTTGACGATCGCCGCGAGCTTCTTGTTTTGCTCCGCGAATCCCTTGTCTTTCGTCATGCTTTGAATTTGAGCTTGACTGTGAAGTTCGGCATAGACTTCACCGGCGACGCGTTGCATCTTCCGGTCGCGGATTTTCATTTCGAGAAACTTTTGAGCTTCCGCGACGTCGACCTGCGTCGCCGGGAAATGTTCGACGCATTGGAAAAGGATGAAATTCCCTTCCGGCCATTCGACGATTTGTGAAATTTCGTCCGGTTTCAGGTTGAACACGACGCTTTCGATCTGTTCGTTGGTCATGTACCTGCGGATCGGTCGAATCATTCCTCCGTAAGCGGCACTGGCCGGATCGGTCGAGGAATTTTTTGCTTCCACGGCGAACGAATCCGGATTGGCGACGACCGCGGCGCGGATTTTTTCCAATTCCGAGCGGGAATTATGGACGATCTGTCGCAGCGAGACGGAGGGACCGTATTCCGCTTGATACGCTTTTTGCATCTCTTCCTTCGTCACCTGGATTCGGACTCCGGCGAGCTTACGGAGCTGGATCAGCGGACGAATCACGTCGCTGCGATACAAGTCCGGCGGAAACCCGTTTTCATTCAGGATCATCTCCAACCAGTTTTCCGTCGTCAGGTTGAGCGATTTGGCCAAACGTTGAATTTCGTCTTCGATTTCCTGGTTCGAGACCGTGATTTTCTGTCTTTGGCATTCCATGTCGATCAACAGCAATCGAATCCGGGCGTCGAGGACTTTTTCGTAATGCTGTCGAAACGCTTCCTGGAGGATGTCGTTTTTGGTGATTTTCACGCCGTTGACTTCCGCGAGCGTGTCGGGAATCGCTTTTGTCGCATTGGAGTTATTGGCGGCGACCGTTTGAATTTTCGCGATCGGGCTCCCTTTTTCCGCTTGCGCGGCCGGTGTTTGGGGAGGGGGCGTTTGCTTTTTCTGGCCCGGCGCCAAGGCGGCTCCGCCGAAGACGAACATCGCGGCAAGCGACAACGCGGACCAATTCCGAAGGTGTGTCAGTTTCATGATTCGGACTCTTTTGAAGTACTATCGGGATGGTAATTTGATTTTCAGAGGCAAATCCTCTCGCGTTTTCATGGAAAAACAGCGGGAAAGGTAGGGAACTTTACGAAATTTCAAAGAACGGGTCAAGAGGAATTCGACCGCGGAGAATTCGCTCGCATTCCGTTGCGATTTCGAGCCGGGGAAGCTATAATCCCGCGAATTCGTTTTTCTTTTACGGTCCGATTTCTCCCGTGCGCCCTCATGGAACTTTATAGCCAGTACTTCACCCAAAATACCGGTGCGATCGCTTCGATTATTATTGCGCTGCTTGCGATGACGGGGCTGACCGTCTGGTTGGTTTTCAAGAGAAACCGCGCGATTACGATCCTTGTCGCCTGGCTTGTCTTTTTGGCGGTCCTGGTGATCGGGTTCGACCGTTTGATCCACGAGGATCTCGTCCAGCGGGAGATGTGGGAAAAATACCTGTGCGATCTGACGACGACGTTCGCCAAGTCGACTCAGGAACTCGGACACGACCGTATTCGGCCTGACCGGGATTATCAGGAAACTTACGACCGCATTATCGATCTGCACAGAATATGGT
>JAVBTU010000342.1:0-4106 GCA_031556015.1 Thermoguttaceae bacterium | reverse complement strand
TGGTAAACCCTTTCGTCGTCGCGACTTGGACGCCGTTGACGTACACTTCGCAATCTTCGTCGTGGAAGAGGTTCAACACAAGTTGATTGGCGTTACGAACGGCGTCGGCGTCCAAATCGATCGTTTTGCGAATCCAGATGTCGTCGGTGTTCCATTCGGTCCGCACGGTCGTATTCGGCGTGTTCGCGGTTCCGAATCCGCTTTCCCCTTCTTTCCAGTCGGCGTCCTTGAAGTCGGGCCGCATCCAGGTGTCCGCCGGTTTCTCCGTCGTGTATTTCCAAACGGACGCTTCTTCCCGAGCCGTCGGAATGATCGTTTTGATCGTCGGCGGGGCGTATTTCAGACGCTCATTGCTCGCCCGGACTTTCGCGGCGTCAAATTTATCGACGGCCCGATCGTACGTCATGAGCCCGTTGACTTCGATTTCCACGTCGGTCGTTTGCGTGTAAACCGCGGCGGACATTCCTTTTTCAATCATCGGATGCAGCGTCCGGTTTAACTGGTCGTACCGATTGAAAAGCGCTTCCTTTTCCTCGAATCGTTGGTATCCCCAGTTCTTTTCGTCGTCCTGCCAGACATGCCCTTTGATCGGCATTCCGAGTCCGCCGTATTCGCCGAGTACCACGGCCCGCTTTTCTTCCGTCGCCGGAACGGTCGGGGTCGCGCTGTAATCGTGAATATCGTTCATATCGCCGACGCCGCGATCCGCCCAACCGCTGACGCTGTTGATCAACCGGGTCGGATCGAGTCCGCTGCAAAATTCGGCGATTTCCGCCGTTTTGAATTGCCCCCAACCTTCATTGAACGGCACCCAAATCACGATGGACGGGTGGTTGTCCAGCGACAGAATCATTTCCGTAAGCTCCGCGCGGAATTGGGCTTCCGATTCCGGAGTCCGTTGGATATCGGGATCGTTCGCGCCGATGTACTTGTCGCCGCTGGGCATATCCTGCCAAACGAGCATTCCGAGGCGATCGCAGTGGTAATAGAAGCGGTCCGGCTCCGTTTTGACATGCTTGCGGAGCATGTTGTATCCGAACTCTTTCGTCTTTTTCACGTCGTATTCCAAAGCTTTGTCGGTCGGTGCGGTATAGAGCCCGTCCGGCCACCACCCCTGGTCGAGCGGGCCGTGTTGGAATACGAATTTGCCGTTGAGCAGGATCCGTGTGTGTCCTTTTTCGTCTTTACCGAGTTTGATGTCCCGCATCGCGAAATAGGAATCGACGGCGTCGATCGGTTTTCCGTCGCGAACAACGGCGAGTTTCAATTCGTACAGATTCGGCGTTTCCGGAGTCCAAAGATTCGGACGTTTGATTTTGATCTCAAGCGGCGAAGCGGCGTCCCCTTTTTCTTTGGCAATCTGGACATGAACCGAACGACCGCGCATCATGCCGCGGGTTCCGGTCGAAACGACGGTCGCTTCGATTTGATCGCCGTCTTTGGCCCCTTGGACGTCGACGTTGAGTGTGATCGTTTCGTCCTCAAGATTCGGGACCGCTTTGATTTTTTGGATGAACGTTTCGGCAACCGGCTCGATCCAAACGGTCTGCCAGATTCCCGTTACGGCGGTGTACCAGATTCCGTGGGGGTGATTGTGCTGCTTGCCTCGGGGTTGCGTTCCGCCGCGATCGTCGGTCGGGTCCCAGACGGAAACGACCAGCGTTTGTTCGCCGCTTCCGGTCAGTGCGTCGGTAATATCGTAGGAGAACGGACTGTATCCTCCTTTATGGTTGCCGATTTCCTTGCCGTTGACGAAAACGGTCGAATCCCAATCAACGGCCCCGAAATTCAGGCGGACTCGTTTGTCTTTCCAATCGGCGGGAACCGTGAAGGTACGCTTGTACCAGAGCCGATTGTCCGCCCCGACTTTGCGACCGACGCCGGACAGCGAGGATTCAATCGCGAACGGAACGAGGATTTTGCCGTCGAATCCTTCCGGTTGGGCGGCATTTTCGCCCGTGATCGCGTAATCCCAAAGGCCGTTCAGGTTTTTCCACTGTTTTCGGGCCAACTGCGGACGCGGATATTCCGGATGCGGATTGTTCGGATCGACGTCTTTGGCGAAGATCGATTTGATCTTTCCTTCAACGGGCGTCCAGTTCCCGGGCAGATTCGCCGCGAGACAACAGGTCGTTCCCAGGGACAGGAAGAGTAAAGTGAATACGTTTTCAAGGGAAAAGAATCTCATTTTCATGGTCTATGGGGGCAATTCCTACAAATTGAGAACGGATTTTCCGTTCGTAAGTGAACCAAAGCGTCCCTCGGTGTAAGCTCGGGACTTGTTGTGCGGATTCTACCAAAAAAAACGACCCAAGGAAACACCCCAAGAGAACTGCAAAGTCCATTATTCTCGCGCGGAGACACAAAGACGCGGAGATTCTTGACTAAAACATCCCGTTATATAACTTCCATTTTTTTGTGTTGCCAATCATTCATTAACACTCCGCGTCTTCGCGTCTCCGCGCGATTTTTTTTCAAGACTTTGCTGATCTCTTGGGAAACACTCGCGAAAAAGAAGGCCAATCCAACGCGAACGCGAAACCGGGGGCAATCTTCTCACGGGTTGATTCGAATCTCGATTCTACCGAGATCGAGAACCGCGTCCGAATGATCCGGGACGGTAATTTTTTGAAAGACCGATCCGAGGGATTTTCCCGGTTCGCCGGGCGAGAAACTGCCGCCTTGGGTCAGATGTCCGGTCATCGTGTACTCCCCGGGCGGGATGTTCGGAAACTCGAACGTCAGTTCCTGCGGATTGTCCGGGTCCATTTGGGGACGTTGATAAAAACCCCACGGATTCTCATGCATTTCCTCGCCGATCTTGATCGAAGCCGCGACCAGCGAAACGCCGCTCAAGGATTCGTTCAACCATTTTTCCCCGGAAATTTTCGGCCAATACAAGTCGGGAACGCGAAGACGTCCGATCACTTTTTTGGCGCCGGCCGGAGCGCGCAAGTCGAGTTCTTTCGTTTCCCCTTCCCCGATCTCGAAGGAGAAACTCGAGATATTGTAAGTGGAGTTCGGCTGCGTTTCGGACCGCTTCATTTTCATGAAACCGTATTTTCCCGGAACCAGGAAATCCAACTCGACGATTCCCTCCGGCGAGGCGACCGCATTGTACGACAAGTGCCCCCTCCGGTCATACGCCGTCACCTGGAAATTGTTGTACGCGTCCGCTTCCGTATCGACATCGACTTGCGCCCGCAGCTTGGCGTACGCGAGCAGCGGGACCGATTGGCCCTGGAAATCGTCCGACTTCATCGTGCAAAAACCGTCGGGGCCGACAAAGTACAGATTTCGATTCGGTCCCAAGGCGGGAAGGATCGTAAAGCGTCCCTGTTCATCCGAAACCGCCGAGGTAATGTACGGTAAAACTCCGTCCCCGACGTTCGGGGGTGTCAGTCTCACGAAACGATTTTCCGCCGCCCAACGGATTTGTACGTTCGCGGCCGGCGCTCCATCGGGCCGCACGACCGTTCCGGAAATCGCGTCTTTGTTCTCCGGAGGATTCGCGGTGTTTTTCGCAAGGGAAATCGTCCCCAGGTCGACCATTCCTTTTTCGCCTTCGTTGACGAGCAGGGTTTGGGAAATGTACGGTTCATATCCGTCCGCATCGATTTTGACACGCCATCTTTCATAATTGAACGGAATGTTAGAGACAAACGTCCCGTCGGTACGGTTGCGCCAATTCGTCGATTGATAATTTTGCCAATTCGTCCCGAGCCCCGAGCCTGCAAACTTGCCCGGCGTCAACACGAACGATTCCAACGGTTTTCCGGTTTCCCGGTCGACGACGATCCCTTTGACGCCAAGCCGGTTCATCACGACTTTTTGCGGCCCCTCGCCGGGCTTAAACCAATACGGATAATCCGCGAAATATCCCAGGAACCCTTCTTTGTGCAATCGGGCGTGAACCGCGTCCGCCGGAGCCCAGGTCCAGCGGTAGACGCCATTTTCGTCCGCTCTGTCCGGAATTTTCGTTTCCGGATCGTTGCACAAATTGGAATACGGGCCCCTCCACTGGTTGTCCCCGTAATTCATCAGGCGAAATTCGACGCCCGGGACCGGGAGTCCGTCGGAGTCGACGAAATGAATTTCGAGCGGCT
>JAVBTU010000361.1:0-4178 GCA_031556015.1 Thermoguttaceae bacterium | reverse complement strand
GAAATTCGAACGCCGCTCAACGGCGTCATCGGTCTTTCGGATCTGCTGCTCGGCACGAAATTGAAGCCGAAACAGAACGAATACGCGCAACTGATCAAGGAGTCGGGCAAATCGCTGTTGTTTTTGATCAACGACATTCTTGATTTTTCCAAGATCGAGGCGGGTAAACTGGAGCTGGAAAAGGAGGAATTCAATCCGCGCACGGCGCTCACCTCGGTGTTCGGCATTCTCGCGTCCCGAGCGCATGAGAAGCAATTGGAATTGTGCAGCATCGTCGGTTCGGAGGTTCCCGCCGTCGTGATCGGGGACGAAGGGCGTTTGCGACAGATTTTGCTGAACCTGGTCGGCAACGCGCTGAAATTCACGGAGCGCGGCGGCGTGACGGTCGAGATGAACGTGGAATCCGCGGACGAAGATTCCTGTCGCCTTCATATTCGCGTTATTGATTCCGGAATCGGCATTCCCGCGAAAAAACTCGGGCGACTGTTTCAATCGTTTTCCCAAGTGGACACGTCCTCCTCGCGGAAGTACGGCGGAACGGGGTTGGGACTTGCGATTTCCAAAGCGCTCGTTCACCTGATGGGGGGAACCATCGGCGTGGAAAGCAAGCCGGATCACGGCTCCACGTTCTGGCTGACGATCCCGTTGGAGCTGTCCGAGCCGCAGCGGAAAACGGCCCAAACGAATATGGCCGACTATAAGATTCGCGTTCAGCAGATTCCCGATTTGCGGCAGCGCCGGGTCTTGATCGCCGACGACAATTCCGTACATCGATGCGCCCTGGCCGGCCAGCTTCGCGGATGGGAAATGAATGTCGAAGATTGCTCCGGAAAACAAGACGCGATCGATGCTTTGATTCGTGCGGTCAGGCAAAACGAACCGTTTGAATTGATTATTGTCGACAACACCTTGGAGGGGGGGAGCGGTTCCGATTTGGTCGAAACGATCCTTCACGATCAACGTTGGGAAGCCGCGGCTGTTCTCCTGCTGACCCCTTTGGAAGCCCCCGAAAACGATACGGGGAGTACGATTCTACCGTCCCTTTTCGCTTCCACGCCGCGGGTTCGCACGCTCGGTAAGCCGGTCCTCAGCTCCGCATTGTTCGACGCGGTGGTTTCCGCATTGTTCTCGGACGGGTCGCGCGGGAGCGTTTCGTCAAAAACCGTCGCCGACTCGGGATTTCACGTGCTGGACCGGATCGGCTCCCGTCGGGCGAGGATTCTCGTTGCCGAGGACAACCGGATCAACCAGATGGTGATTCGGGAAATTTTGACCCGCTTCGAGGTCGACTGCGAAATCGTCGACAATGGTCTCAAGGCCTACGAAACCGTTCGAAGCGAGCCGTTCGATCTGGTCCTGATGGACTGTCAAATGCCGGAGATGGACGGTTTCGAGGCAACGGGACGCATCCGCGATTGGGAACGGGAAATCGACGTCAACCGACGTATTCCGATCATCGCGCTAACCGCCAACGCGACGCAAGGGGATGAACAGATGTGCCTCAACGCCGGAATGGACGCCTATTGCAGTAAGCCGATCAACCCGAAATTGCTCTTTCGGATGCTTCAGCATTGGCTGAAAAACGAGCCGGACGCGTGATCGGGCTCGATTGCGCGCAAATGTGTTCTGGAGCGTTCCCGGATTGCCGGTTTTCGCAAGGAAATTTACCCGTGTCCAATGTCCTTGCCGCGCACCGGGCGTGAAATGTGGTATAATGGAGATGTGGGCGGGATGCGCTCGCTCCGAAAACACTTGCCGAACCCATGAAATACGCATTATCCGCATTAGCCTTGGTTTCGCTATTCTCGCTCTCGTCGCTCTACGCGGCGGCGCCGGCCGAAAATTCCGTCATTTCGTTGTCGACGGACAAGGACATTTTCAATTCCACGGATATCGTCGGAATCGGACGTATGTCCAAAGTGATCCCGTCCCCGATCCAAAAACTCGCCCAAACGGTCCGAGGCTCCGAGTTCGGGGGACGCATGGGAGGAAGGCTGATTACCGTGATGAATGAAACCGGAAGCATCAATCTGAGTTCCGAAGACGACTTTGATCCTGAAGCCCTCATGAACACCGAAATCATCGGATCGGAATCGGATGCCAACGCCGGGTCGCTCGAAGTCGGTCGCATGTATCCCCCGCGACTGGAAGTCGATTTCCGGCAATTTCCGACTTACGCCGCTGCCCCGGTCGCGTACCGTGAAAAACAGGTCGCACGAATGAACAGACAGATTCAATCACGTTTCGGGGAAACCGTCTCTGCCGTTGACCGGGAAAATGTGATTCACCTTCGCGGAACGGTCGAGTCCGAGCGGCAAAAACAGGTTTTGGAACTCTACGTCAAAATGGAGCCGGGAATTCGCGAAATCCGCAACGAATTGACCGTCCAACCTCTCCCGAGTCTTCCATGAAAAACTTCCTCATCACCGGCGGAGCGGGGTTCATCGGTTCACATCTTTGCGAAGCGATTCTAGGGCGCGGCGACCGCCTTACGGTGATCGACGATCTTTCCACGGGCCGTTGGTCGAACATCTCGCATTTGGAATCGCAATCGAATTTTCGTGCGATCATCGCGTCGGTCGACGATCCGAAGCTGATGAACGAAGAAATTCCGAAACACGATTTCGTCTTTCACCTGGCCAGCGCGGTCGGGGTGCAATTGATTATCGACCGCCCCGTCGAAACGGTGCAACGGATCGTCCGGACAACCGACACGATCATGGACGCCTGCGCCCGATTCCGCAAACCGATACTCCTCACCTCGACCAGCGAAGTGTACGGAAAATCGGAAAACGTCCCGTTTTCCGAGGAAAGCGATACCGTGATGGGCCCGACGTCCAAACGGCGTTGGGCGTATGCCTGCGCCAAGGCGCTGGATGAGTTTCTGGTCCTCGCGCACTGTCATCAGACGGGCCTGCCGGTTTATATCGTCCGGCTTTTCAATACGGTCGGGCCGCGTCAATCGGGTCAATACGGGATGGTGTTGCCGCGATTCATCGAGTCGGCGAAAAAGAACGCTCCCGTGCAGGTCTTCGGCGACGGAACGCAGCGGCGTTGTTTTTGTTCCGTTTTCGACGTCGTCTACGGGCTGCTCGCACTTTCCGGCTGCTCCCAAGCGGTCGGACAAGTTGTCAATCTCGGGAGTCGCGAAGAAATTTCGATGAACGATCTGGCCGCGAAAATCGTGTCGATTCTCGGCAGCTCTTCGTCAATTCGACACATTCCTTACGAACAGGCCTACGGTCCCGGTTTCGACGACATGATGCGCCGCATCCCCGACCTGCGAAGAGCCGAAACACTGATCGGCTGGGCTCCGAACTACGACCTGGAAAAAATCATTCGACAACTCGGGGCGGAGGAATAGAAAGGATTCCATAACAATAGCCGGACTTTCAAAGGAACTTGAAATTTACAACGACAGGACGTATTCGACGAGGTCGTCGATTTCCTGTTCGCTGAGTTTGGAGAAGCGGTCGCCGGAATCGACGTGTTTCCCTTCGACGATCGTCTGCTTGATCGTGATGTAGCGGCCGTCGTGCAGGTACGGCGAGGTTCGCCAGACTTCCACGAGTGTCGGGGTGTCAAAGTCCGCTTGTGTGTCCCGGTAATTCCGGGTTCCTACGTCGTGCATCTGCAAATCGGTGAACAACGGCGCCGGATGGCAATCGCTGCAACCGGTGCTGGCACTATTGAAGAGAATCTGTCCCCGCTTGGCCGATTCGCTCAATTCGCCGTTCACCAGGTATGGACTCGGAACCGGCTGGAGCGACTTCAAATACTCGTCGATCGCTTCCGACTCTTTTTCCGGACGTTTGGCGAACAGGATCGACTTCAATCCGCTGCGAACGGCGGTTTCCGCGTCTTTGCGAACGCCGGAAATCATCGACGGCGGCGTCTCATGGGACAGCAGCATGCTTTTCGTGTTCTTCGGATTGCCGATTCCATCGTTGAGCAAGTCCCAGTTGAGCGTATCGGCGCGGCCGTCCGGATGACACGTCGTGCACCTTTGCCAATGTTGATAGCAGAGCAGGGCGTCATGGAACAGTTGGTTGCCGAACCGGATTTCAGTCAAGACCGGTTTGGGACCGAGTCGGGCGACCCGGCGTTCGAAACGGATTCCTTTCATCAGGTCCAGCGGCGTCATTTCCTCGAACATCAGCGGCAACGCCGTGGTGTCG
>JAVBTU010000218.1:0-6354 GCA_031556015.1 Thermoguttaceae bacterium | reverse complement strand
AACGTGACCCTTGCGGCGAACCCCCGTTCGGGAACCCCGTTGACGACCCGAGCGGCCGGCGACCAGACGGCGACGGAGCGTCTCGGCTCCGAATTCACGCCCGAAAACGGATTCGGCATCTTCTCAAACGAACTGCACCCGCTCAAAGCGGAAAGCAGCGTCACGGAAAGGATCGAATGAAGAAGGGTTCGCATGGAGTGTTGCGTTGTTAGCGCCGGGGCTTGCCCCGGGTTGAATCGGAATTAGCGTTTTTCATTTGTTGGACAGGATAGCCCGGGGCAAGCCCCGGCGCTAACGAGGGCCGAAATCAGTTCATTCCCGGGGCCAGTGTCGGCGTAAACAGGTCCTGCGGCAGTGGTTGCGGTTGGTTCGGTTGCGGCGGCAAGTATTGCGGCAGCGGGGTCGGGCGGCGTTGGAACATCTGTTGCGACTCGTCTTCGTAAATGACGTCGGGCAGGTTCGGAACCGGAGCCCCGGGCAGGAGCGGCAACTGTTCGTCGGGATTGGAACCGTCGAGCATCTGAAGTTGCGAGTCCGGGACGTAACCGCGGAACGGCACCACTTTGGTTTCCGCCGGGTAGTAGTAATCGCCCCGTTTTCTCAGGTTCTTCGCGTTCGTGATACTCATCACGTCATTGACGCACCAGTGGATCCGTTGTTGTTCCTGATTGCGAATGATTTCCATATCCTCTTCACTGCGGACGACCATAGGTGTCATAATGATGAGAATTTCTTTCCGTTCACATTTATCCATCCGGTATTCAAACAGCCGTCCGACGACGGGAATCCTGGAAACGAAAGGGACCGCCCGGGTCGTTTGCGAGGTTTCGTTGGTGATCAACCCGCCGATGACGATCGTCTGCCCGTCCATGGCGCTGACGGTCGACTGGACCGTGGAAAGCGTCACTCGCGGCGCCTGCATGACTTCCGTAACCTTCATCATGTCATATTTCGATTTTTCCGCGTAAATGCTCATCACGACCAGACCGTCCGAACTGACACGCGGCGTCACGTCGAGAATGACACCGACACTGATCCAATCGATCGGCTGACTCGTGGTGTTGGTTGAATCGCGGATCGTTTCGCCGACGTAAGGAACGTTTTGACCGACCTGGAGCGAAGCCCGCTGATTATCCAACGCGTTGATTTGCGGACGACTGAGGACTTCGACTTTGTTCCGTTCTTCCAGAGCCCGGAGCAAAACGCTGACCGATTCGCTCGATGCGGAAAAGACGAAACCGCCGTATCCGTTTTCTCCCGTGCGCCCGAGGTTCAGGTTCGTCAAACCTTGTGTGCCGACCCGGTCCGGGTTCGGGGCACCGGTATTATTGCCGAGCGGTTGATTGTTGAAATTGAAACCGGGAATACCTGCGCCGGTCGTCGCATCGGTCAAGCTTCGATCGAACAGAATTGAATCCTGGAGCCCGAATTCGACGCCGAATTCGTTCATGTTGTTGAGCGTCACCTCGGCGATGAGCACCTGGATCACGACCATCGGCGGGCGATTGTCGAGCTCCTTGATGATTTGACGAATATCGTTATAAAAACGCGGCGTCGCGGAAACGATCAGGCTGTTGGTGATCGTATCCGGCACCACGATCACTTCCCTGCGAAATTGCTCGAAAGAGCTGAACAATTCCTGGTCGATCGTCGTTTCGATTTGCCTTTCCTGCTGCAGGTATTGATTGACGGCGCTGGAGATCTGCGTCGCCGGCGAATTGAGGAGGCGAAAAACGGTCACGATCCGGTTCTGCATGTCCGCGCCGTCGAGCCGCATCAGGAGCGCTTCGACCATCGCGAGGTTTCCTTCGCTCCCGATCGCGATGATACTATTGGTCCGTACGTCGTAGTAAAACCGGAGTTGTACCATCGCGCTTTCCCCGTCGGACAGGCCCGGCATTGCCGTGATGGTGTTCGTGGAACTCGTCCCGCCGAATCCTCCGCCGGTCGTGGTCTGGAACAGGTTTTGCAGCATCGTGTAAAGACTGCTCGCGTCGCCGTTGACGATCGTGTACACATCGATCTTCGACTGGGCCGCGGGAAGTTGGTCGAGCTGTTTGATAATCGCTTCGATGAGCGGCATGCAATCGGTCGGGGCATTGACGATCAACTGGTTACCCCGAGTGTCCGCCGTGATGCGCACGTCCGACGTCATGATACCGCTGCGGAGCAGTTCCCCTTCCTTGGCGTCAAGACCGCGGAATTCGAGCATCGTACGCCGGGCCGTGGTGCCGCTTTGGTTGCCCAAGCCGGAAAACGTCATACCGCCGGTTCCCGACGAGGTTCCGGTGAGCGAGTTCTGCAAAATTGTCGCCAAATCGCTCGCGCTGGAATTGAGCAGCGGGAAAATCTTGACCGTGTTGACCGCCGCACTTTCGTCGGCGTCGATTTTTTCGATCATCTCCATCGCTTCGAGCAAATCGCGTTCGCTCCCCTGGAGGATCAGCGAGTTGGTCCGGGTGTCGCTGGTCACTTTGATTTGCGTGTCCATCTGGGACGGGCTGAGATAAAACTCGTCGAGCATCGTTTTGACCGTGTCCGATTGTGCGTTTTTCAAACGGACGATCCGGAAACGATGGTTCGGATCGACTTCGGTGTCCAGTTTTTCGATCAATTCGATTGCCGTTTCGATGCTCTCGGTCTTCCCGACCAACAGGAGCGAGTTCGGTTTGACCAGCGACGTAATATTCAAAGAACCGCGCCGGGTTCCGTAAATTTCGTTGTACAGTAACCGCACGAGCGTTCCGATGCGGGTGCAATCGGCGTGCTTGAGCGGGTGAATCACGACGGACGGTTCTTGTTCGGCGCCGGTCCGTTCGATCTGGTCGATCAACGCCCGAACGATCGCGACGTCACGGCGATCCCCTTTGATGATGACGCAGTCCATCCCGTCGAGGACTTCGAGCTGAACCGGTCCGAGAAGTCCGCCTTGTGCCATTTGTTCCAGCGCTCCCGCAGCTTCGGTAAGTGTTGCCCGGGGATCGGGCCTTCCGTTACGCCCCCCCTGTCCTTGTCGAATCGCGTCGACCGTTTGTTGGACGGCGCGGTAGTTGACACCGTGAAACGGCACCATGTCCGTCTGCGAATCCGGCGACGTGTTGCCGTTCTTTTGGTCCAACAGGAGTGTGATCTTGGCAAACGAATCGACCGCCGTTTTCGAGCCGGTAATCCGGACTTTATTGCCTTTATGATCGATCACCAAATCGAGCAGCGTGTTGCCGGCCGTCGTCATTTGATAATGCGAGATTTCGCCCGGAGCCTGGACGTTCATCACCGGTACGCAACGGGTCCCAAGTTTTTCCAGGAGTTTCTTCTTGAACTCGGCGGAGTTGAGATTTTGCAGCGAGACGGTTTGTACGACCGCGTCTTTGGGACTTTCCGCGACTTTCACCGGCGGCAAAGCGTGAAGCCCTCCGTTGATGGGCGGGGCGACCTGATAGGCGTCTTCCTGTTGAAAATTGACCTGTTGCGCATAGTTCGCCGACGGAGTTCGAGTCGCGATCGGGAACACGACCGATTTCACGTTGGAATTCGCTTGCGGAACCGCGCTTTGTTCCGGATATTGCGGAACGTTCTGTCGCGAAACCTGGGCGGACGGATTGTCGCGAACCTGCCGCATCGGAACCGCCGCATAAGGCCCCGGCGTGGGGGCGGGGTTTGTGTTCGCGGGAGAGGTATTGACGTACTGATTTTGATTTTGCACAGCGACATTCGGCTGCGCATTGTAGGCCTCGTTAGGATACAAATTTTGACTGGAATCCCGCGAAAGAGGCGCCGGCCTCGTTGGGATGTGCTGGGAGCTTGAGTTCCGGGAATAATTTTGCGCAAAAACAAACGGACCGGACGTCGATCCGTAAGAAGACATCAGGAAAAAAATCAAGAAAAAGGAAACCTTTTTGATTTTTCCGGTAATGTGTATACGGTTCATCCGCGAAAAATAGTTAAAACGAGTCATTTCTACGCCTGTTTCGTCTGAGGGCGTCCAAAACCGTCCTACTTCGGTCGGACTCTGATAAGATCGACCTTACGGATTGTTCCGTTTAGTCTATTTATTTTGATTTTGCAGCTTTATGTAAAATGGATTTCAGGTGTCTCTCACCGAAAAACCCTTAATACCCGCTCCATCCGAATCGATGTGCGCAAAAACTGAGGTTAAACCCTTGGATTTTGTCGAGTTGCGACACAAAGATGTCAGTCCATTTTCGATAGAAAAGCGGGGCAAGACATTTTTTTCCAGAAAAGGTGAATGTTATGCCCACTCAAAACGCAAATTTATCGCAATTCAATGGAATAAAAAAATCCCGTTTTCGATTTTTCAGAAATGAAGAACATTCCGCTCGGGTTCTGGGAGAGACCCTTTTCGGTTTTTGGCCGTCTTGGGAAATTTTTCATCTGCTTATCGGCGGCGAAGCGGGTTAGGAACTCTTTTTGGGGACGCTCCATCGCCATCTTTACCTTGAGCATTACGAAACGGACCGCCTGGGGTTGAGCGGCTCTTGTCGTATCGGCAAGTTGCCGCGGGGAGGTCTCTATCTTGCACAGGACATAAATATTCACCGGATTGACGTGAGAAACCGTGGGGAAGGGAGAGCGATTTTTCAGCGGCAATTGGAAGCGTGCCGTGAACTGGGAATCCGGCGTATCGCCATGTTCGGGCAGCGAAACCGAGTCGAATGGGGATATTACGTCTTGCCCCGATTCGGTTTCAACGCCCCGCTTTCAGAGAACATTCGAGACTTGCTTCCCACGCAATTATGCGAAGCAACGACATTTGTCGATCTGTTACAAACGAACGAAGGGAGAAATTGGTGGAAAGTCCACGGACGAACGATTCACGTTCCCTTTGTGTTTGAAGTTGCGGGTAAAAGCTCCTCGTTCGAATCAGAGCCGCGCACACAGTAAGCGGTGTTATCGACCAGCCCCAATCCAATCGAAATAATCGTCCGGAACGACGATCACGACCTCTCTCGGGTCGACGTCGGTCGCCTTTTCAAGGCGATTATTCCGATATTGGTAGACCTGCGACTCGTTTTCGCCGCGATAAAACCAATTTTCCAAGAACCCTTTTTTCAGGGCTAAATATCCTTGCGTCGTCTTTTGGTAGAAGAACGGATCTTCTTCGCCGCGACCGGGAATCTTTTCCCGCAATTCGACCGCTTCGATTCCGGTCTCTTCCGCGTGGTCGTTCCAACTGGAAATCACGATCATTTCCGGCTTACGTTTGACCGCGGCGAGCCATTCCCGCTGGTACCTTTGGCCGTTTTCCCGGGAAACGGGGGGCATCGTCGTTCCCAGATCGTTATGGCTTCGCGAAAAACCGGGTGTGATCCCGTAGACTTCCGAAGGTTCGTATTGAACATCGAAAACCCAGCCGTACAAACCGGTTCGGTCGAGTTCGAACTTTTCACGGACCGGCAGCCCTTCGGAAGTGTGTCCCCCGGCGGGCCGCATCGTGAAGCGTTCGAGTTTGTCTTGGTATCCGTAGTTTTCCGGGATATTGAAGTTGACGAACAGCGGTTTTCCTTTCCACCGAAAGGTTTCGTTGGGATATTTTTCCGCATAGGCGGCGAAAATGTCGAGTTCGACCTGCATACCGTCGGCGCTGCCGTCGATGAGCGGTCGTCCTCCGGCGAAGCAGATTTTCGGAGCCTTTTCCCCCAAGTCGGCCGCGACGGCAAAGCAGGCGTCGATATGGGCCGCGATGTTTCCGGCGTCGTTCCAATGCGAATTGGTGTCGTCCAAGAGAAGATAATCAATTCCGATCCGACGGAAGTATTGAAAATCGTCTTTCAGTTTTTCCGGATCGTCGGCGGCGTAATACCCGTGTTTGATCGGCTTGACCCGGGTTTCCTTTACCCAATGGTGTTCGTAAAAACGAGGATCGCGCTCCTGCGAATCCCACCAAACGGTGTACCAAAGCCCGACTTTGGCGTTAAAATACTCCTTCGACTTCTCGGCGCCCGAGGAAAAATCGCAGGGAATGAAAAACAAAATTGACAGGACAATCGAACGAAGTAACATGCCGTCGAGTTTTTTCGGAAAGGACGGGCAAAGTCGTTCTTTACGATGAATGGCGGCTTCGAACCCTTCGGTGACCAATTTTTTTCGGAGATTGGAGAGGGATCGCAACGTCAACCCAGTCCTCGCGGCGATTTGCTCGTTGGTCCAATCGGAACCGTCGGCATCCGCGTGCAACAGAGCGATGGCTCGATTGACTTTTTGTGAAGTTCCTTTCAGTTTTTTTACGATGTTTTGCAGTTCCAGTAGTCTTTCCACTGTTCGCCGTAGTAAATCGAGCAGATCACGCCCATTCGATCCACCCGCTCCCGATTCCACTTCGCCCCCGTTTGCTTC
>JAVBTU010000522.1:0-4417 GCA_031556015.1 Thermoguttaceae bacterium | reverse complement strand
ATCGACAAGTTCAACGAAGTCGCCGCCGCGATGGGGGATCCCGACCAAGCGGACAATTTCGACAAGCTCATGGAGCAAATGGGCAAGCTTCAGGAGGAAATCGACCAGGTCAACGGCTGGGAAATCGACCGGATGATCGATATGGCCGCCGACGCCTTGGTTCTTCCGCCGGACGGCGCGATCGTTCGCAAACTCTCCGGAGGGGAACGCCGCCGGGTCGCGTTGTGCCAAGCGCTGCTCGAAAAGCCGGACCTGCTGCTCCTCGACGAGCCGACGAACCACCTCGACGCCGAAACAGTCCAGTGGTTGGAAGGAACACTCCGCGATTTTCCCGGAACCGTGATCATCGTAACCCACGACCGGTACTTCTTGGACACTATCACGAAATGGATCCTCGAACTGGACAACACGCGGGGGATTCCGTTCGAGGGGAACTATTCGTCCTGGCTCGCGCAGAAAGCGGAGATGTTGCGAGTTTTGGAGAAGAAGGAAACGCTGCGGCAGAAAACGCTGGAAAAAGAACTAGAATGGATTCAAACCGCCCACAAAGGTCGGCTCCAAAAGCATCAGGCCCGCGTGAGCGCTTACGAACAGTTGGCCGCGCTGCAGACGCTCGACGACAAAATCGACGCGATCATCCAGATCGCGCCCGGCCCGCGACTCGGAGAAAAAGTACTCACGTTCAAGGGGGTGTCCAAAGGGTACACGATCGGCGGCCATCCGACGACGCTGATCGAAGATTGCTCGTTCGACGTGCCCCGGGGCGCGATCGTCGGCGTGATCGGACCGAACGGGACCGGAAACACGACGATGTTCCGCATGATTACCGGCGAAGAAACGCCGGACAAGGGCAAAATCGAAATCGGTCCGACCGTCCAGTTGGCGCACGTCGACCAGCACCGGGACATTTTGGACGATTCGCTCACGATATTCGAGGAGATCACCGACGGCAAGGACCTGATCGAACTCGGCCCGATCAAGATGAATTCGCGGGCGTATGTTTCCCGCTTCAATTTCCGTGGCCCACAGCAGCAGAAGCTCGTCGGGCAAAGTTCCGGAGGGGAACGCAACCGGATTCTTTTGGCGAAATTGTTGCGCAAAGGAGGAAATCTCCTGCTGCTGGACGAACCGACGAATGACCTGGACGTGAATACGATGCGGGTGCTGGAACAGGCGCTGATCGAATTTTCCGGCTGCGCGATCGTGATTTCCCACGACCGATTCTTTCTCGACCGAATCTGCACTCACACGATGGTCTTTGAAGGAAGCGGCAAAATCCGCTGGTTCGACGGCAATTTCTCCGCTTACGAACAGCAAGTCCTCGCCGAATCCCCGGACCGCCTCGCCCATCGACGCGGAAAGTACCGAAAAATCGTGTAGGAGGGGCCCGGCGTTTTGCCGATTTTGACCTGCGTATTTATCTGAATTAACACGACTCCTCTGAGAGTGGTCGGCAATCGTCGACCGGCTACGGCTTTGCGTTGATCGTGATTCCGCCGTATGTCGTGATTTTCGGCTCCGGGGCGGGCGGGGTCGGCATGGTGAACGGCTCCGCGTTTTCCTTCGGTTTGTCCGCGCCGTCTTGCACGACGGGGTCCGTTTTTTTGCCGATCGGTTTCGGTTCGACGAAATACCGCTCCGACGTCAACGGCGGCTGTTCTCTTTCCTCATCGTCGTCCGCGACGACGCCGGGAATCACGGGCGGTATCTTCCCGCCGGCGAATTCCGTGCCGCTGTAGATGCTTCCTTGAGTGAACGGTCCGGCGCCGAAAACCCAGGTCGCCTTGGCTCGACTTTCGCTCTGCCGATTCCCCGAACACCAAAGCGGTCGGCCCGTTTCCCTGTGGTAGACGAAGACCGCCATCTTGCAGACCGCCCGTTGGTCCGTCTTCTTGACGAACGGAATTTCAGGGATCGTCGAACCGGCGCCCGCAGTCGTCGCTCCGTTGAACGCAACGGACGGAATCGTGATCGCCGGAATTCCGTAAAGCAAATCGTTGCGGTCCGTTCCGACCGCCCCGGTTCGTAATTCGACGACGTATTCCGCATCCTCCAGTTTATCGCACAGCATCCCGCCGCAGGTCGCGACATGCTGTCGGACCGCCGTGCTGATGTACTTGTTGTCGGTCGCGTTTTCGATCGCCTCCGTTTTGACGAACACTTTTTTGCCGTGAAGTACGGAAAAGTTGATCTGCTCCACGGCGTGATCGATCGCGTAACTGATCAGGAGCTGTTCGGTCGCCGTTCGGGACGTGTCGGACCATTTCGTCGTACCGCAACCGGCGGCGACGAGTAGAATGAGACACACGACTCCGAACCTGAACATAATAGGCAAAATGGAGAAAATAAAAATCTTCGAAAATGAACTGTAGGAAATTTCGCCTTTTGTGTAAAGAGAGAAAAATTATGGTAAATTAAAGAGCCGCATGCGAAGCTTGCGGAACAGAACAGGGTTGAAAATTTCACCGTTCCGCAAGTTACGCTTCGCTTCACGTGCGGCTCTTTTTTTTCACGAAAGGAACATCATGAGATTTCTCGTCGCTTTTTTCGTACTGGCAGGTGCTTGTTTTTCCGCCGAAACGCTCAAGCCTGTTCCGTTTACCCAGGTCAAGATCGAGGACACGTTTTGGAAAAAACGGCTCGAAACGAACCAGAAGGTTTCGATTCCGCACAATTACAAGTGGTGCGAAGAGACGGGCCGGTTCGACAATTTCGCCAAAGCCGCCAAGCTGCTGCAAGGGGAGTTTCGCGGAATCTACTTCAACGATTCCGACGTGTACAAAGTGCTCGAAGGAACCGCGTATTCGTTGGCGTCAAACCCGGATCCGGAACTGGAAAACGCGGCGGATAAGGTGATCGATTGGATTGCGGCGGCTCAATTGCCCAACGGGTATATCAATTCGTATTACCAACTCAAAGAGCCGGACAAAAAGTGGACGAACACGCCGGTGATGCACGAATTGTACTGCCTCGGACACATGATCGAAGCGGCCGTCGCGTACAAACAGGCGACCGGAAAAACGAAGTTGCTCGACGTCGCCGAAAAAGCGGTCGATCACGTGATTGACACCTTCGGTTACGAAGATGGGAAAATCCGTGAAGTGCCCGGACATGAGGAAATCGAACTCGCTTTGGTGAAACTGTACGATTTGACCGGCAAGGACAAGTATCTGAAGCTGTCGCAACTGTTCATCGACCTTCGCGGCGATCAATCGAAGCGGACCAACAAGCTGCAAGGCCCGTATCAGCAGGATCACAAGCCGGTCCGCGAGCAGGACGAAGTCGTCGGACACGCCGTTCGGGAGATGTATCTGTACTGCGGCATGACCGACATCGCGGCGAAAACCGGCGACAAGGATTTGATTAAAGCAGTCGACAAACTTTGGGACAGCGTCGTTCACAAGAAAATGTACATCACCGGCGGAATCGGCGCCCGGCATGAAGGGGAAGCGTTCGGCGACGATTACGAAATGCCGACTGACACCGCGTACTGCGAAACGTGCGCCCAGATCGGCTTGGCACTGTGGGCGCAGCGGATGAACATGCTGCACGGAAATTCCGAATATGCCGACGTCGTCGAACGGGTTCTCTACAACGGCGTTCTGCCCGGCTATTCGATGAACGGCGATTCGTTTTTCTATCCAAATCCGCTGTCAAGCAAAGGAAATTACGGACGGCAGCCGTTTTTCGACTGCGCATGCTGCCCGACGAACGTGATTCGGTTCATCCCGTCCGTTCCAGGATATCAATACGCAACCGACAAAGAGGGAATCATCATCAATCAATTCATAGCAGGAGAAGCCGAGATCAAACATCCGTCGAAAGGGATCATTCGAATCAAAATGGAAACGAATTATCCTTGGGACGGTAAGGTTCATTTCACTTTTCCCGATTTGAAAGAGAGAATCCTTGTTAAAATCAGAGTACCGAACGCTTTTTCTGACGGCGACGCCATTTCCGGACTATCTCAGAATATTAGCGATACAAAAACGTCCGATGGAAACGGATATCTGTGGTTTCCTGCCGATTCCAAACAGAACGATTTTTCGATTGCGTTTTCCATGAAAGTCAAACGCATGGTCGCCAATCCGCACATCAAGAGCGATCTGGGCCGGGTTGCGTTGATGCGGGGCCCGCTCGTTTACTGTTTCGAAAAGATCGATAATCCGGACGTCGATTTCCGGCGACTCACGCTTGCCAAAGAGCAGGATTTCAAGGTCGAATGGAAGCCGGACCTTTTGGGCGGCGTCAACATTATCAAGTGCAAGGACGTAACCGGCAAGGAGCTCACGGCGATTCCGTATTACGCTTGGGCGCATCGGGAACTGACCGGGATGGACGTTTGGGTGCGGCAGGAAGGACTGCCGCGTAAGCCGAAAAACGTCGACGATCCGGCGTGGAAAGATTTATTGTACCG
>JAVBTU010000196.1:0-11918 GCA_031556015.1 Thermoguttaceae bacterium | reverse complement strand
TTGTTAATTGTGCGGGTTTGATGGAATTTGTGAATTTTCGTAAAAAGAAAAGCGATCCGCATTCTTGCTCTTGAATGGAAAGACGTAATTTTATAGAATTCGGCGCCTTTTCACACGCATTATGCCGAGGCGACGTTGCCGTTCGAATCAGAGCCGCGCACGAAACAAAGCCTCGTTAGCGCCGGGGCTTGCCCCGGGCTGAGCCGTGATAGCGGCTTCGTTCGAGGGGCATTCGGTAAGGGTTTTCCTTTCACAGAACAAACGCGGGGCAAGCCCCGCCGCTAACGGAACGGCGCGGATTGACCAAAGGCCAAACTAAATTCGTCATTAGTAATTTTCGATGAAAACCCCCCTCCGAACACTACTCGCCTTATCCGACCCGGAATGCGAACCGGAGTTTCGCGATCTGCTGGAAAGACGACTACGCACTCCCGAACTCCGGGAAGAGGCCGAGTTGCTCCTCCAGCGAATTCGGCGAATCGTCGGCCTTCCGCTCCGCGCACCGGAGTGGGTTGATGGAGCCGAGGAAATCGATCCGAACCTCGTCGCCAATTATCTCGATCATCACCTATCTCTGGAAGAAGAGGAAAAATTCGAGTCGTTCGTACTCCGCTCCGATGTGTACCTCGTCGAATTGGCGGATTTGTACCGGATTTTGACACATTCGCTCGGTCAACCGGCGAAAGTTCCCTCCGGTTGCCGCAATCGATTGTACGCGATCCCCAAAACGTCGGCCCCATTATTGTCCGAGGAATCCGGTTCGACCGAAGAAGAGCCGGAAATCGAAGTGGAACCGCCGTCTCCCCCCATTTCGGCCCCTCACTCGGCGATCCCGAAGACCGATCTTCCTTCCAGAAAACGGGTTCAGGAGAGCCTCAACGAATGGAAGTGGGAACGTTGGAATCGTTTGAAAAACATCGTGGTTCTCCTTTTTTTTCTCGCGATGGGGTTGGTGGTCTGGGGGAATCGGGACGCGATCGAACGTTTCGCGAAAAGCTCTCAGCCCGAGGAAAAGGGTTTCGAGATTGCGCCGCAAGAACTCACGGAAGATCACGCTCCGTCGGTCTTGGACACGGTCCAGTGGAACGAAGCCCAAGAGGAATCGCTCCTGTACACGCAATTGGAAAGCCCGGAATCGGTATTGAAAAAAACGGAACCGAATCCGATTCGCTCCGGCGAAAAGCCGTCGGCTTCGGTCCCGCCCCCGTTTTTGAAAAAGAGGAACGAAGTCCGGCCCGCGGCGTTTTGAATGGATTATGAATAAAATCACCGAACAATCGTCCTCCTACAACAATCTGGAGCATAAAAGCGTTCGCGAACTCTTGGAGTGCATGAACCGCGAAGACCGAACCGTTCCGGAAGCGGTTGGAAAATGTTTGCCGCAGATCGAGAGACTCGTTTCCGAAATCGTCGTTCGTATGAAACGGGGAGGACGTCTTTTTTACATCGGAGCCGGAACGAGCGGACGGCTCGGGGTCCTTGACGCGTCGGAAATTCCGCCGACGTTCGGCGCTCCACACGGCTGGGTCGTCGGCCTGATCGCCGGCGGAGACGGGGCGATTCGCAAAGCGGTCGAGTTCGCCGAAGATCGATTCGAAGGGGCTTGGGAAGACTTGAGTGAGTTCGAAATCGGGGCGGACGATATTTTGATCGGAATCGCGGCGTCGGGCACCACCCCTTACGTTGTCGGCGGGCTCCGTTCGGCCCGGGAACATGGGATCCTGACCGGCTGCATCGTCTGCAATCCCGGTTCGCCGGTTGCGCGGGAAGCCGACATTCCGATCGAAGTCGTCGTCGGTCCGGAATTCGTAACGGGAAGTACGCGTATGAAGGCGGGAACCGCGCAAAAGCTCGTCCTGAACATGATTTCAACGGCGACGATGATCCGACTCGGCCGGATCAAAGGGAATAAAATGTACGATATGCTGCCGACCAACGCGAAACTCGTCGATCGCGGAACCCGGATGATCATGGAAGCGACCGGTCTGCCCGCCGACCAAGCCGCCGCGTTGCTCCGGGAACACGGCAACGTCCGCCAAGCGGTCGACGCGGCAAAAAAACAAACATGCAACGGCGACCGGGCGAATTCGTAAATCCGTCGGGAATTCACAAGGACGCATTCAACCGTTTCCAGGACCGTTTCGAGACGATTCATTGGAAACGGAGCTGCATTTTCCGTATTCCTGGAGCTTGTTGTAGAGCGTCTTGTCCGTGATGCCGAGCGTTCGAGCCGTTGCGGATTTGTTTCCCTGATGAAATTTGAGCGTTTCCAGGATAAAACTCTTTTCCATGTCTTTCAAAGTCAAGCCGACACATGGGTATAAACGACACTTGCCGTCGATTTGACCGTTTTTGTTGAAAACGATGTCATTTGCGTCCACCGGACCGTCATGACAGGAGTAAACGAATCCCCGCATCAATTGAAGAAATTCATCCGTGTTTCCCGGCCAGGGGTACCTCATCATTTTTTCGACGGCGGCGGACGTGAATCGCGGCGGCTCCTTGTCGGCGGCGGGCTCGGCAATCCACTGTGAAAAAACGTCGATCCAGGCGGGAATAACCTCCGGATGCTCTCGAAGGGGGGGGATACGGATCGTATTGTTTTTGAAAAGGTCCAACAACTCCGTCGAGAAAGAACCTTCTTCCGCAAGTTCCTCAGGACTATTGATACTGGAAACAAAAATACGCGTGTCGCACATCTGCGCTTTGCGGGCATTGATCCGAAAGATCATCTTCGTTTCGAGGTAGGAAAGAAGCCGATCCTGCGTCGGCCGATACATGCAATGGAAGTTGTCGATCAAGAGCGTCCCGTTGCTCATCAACTCGATTTGCCCGACGATTCCTTCCGGCATCATCTCGTGAGTATTCGGTTCGATTCCGAACAGACGCGGCTCGTACAGTTCGCGAAAACCGAAATGAACGGGAACCATTCCGAAGGGAGCCGATTCCCGGGAACTGTAATTGTGAATTCGCATTGCGACGATGTCCGGGTGGGATCCCGGTTCCGCTTCGATGAAGATCGGAGTTTCCCGGACGGCAAGTTCGCCGATTCGTTCATTGAGGCGCCGTACCGCTTCGGAATCGTTCCCGAAATCCATCGGCACGGTCGGGAAACCGAAGGAATATCCGAATGCGGTTTTTTCCTGGATCGTTTTGTAGACCAGCAAACCGGAATAGATCAATGTCAGCAGAAGATGTTGATCGTAATGAAGTATGCAACCGATCAGGTATTCGGGATAGTCCTCATAATAATCTTTTCGAAACATTTCCATGTGCCTTGGTCCAATAAAAATGACCGGAGTATTCAGAAAAGCATCGTGAAAAAGAGCGGTGTGATCGTACATCGCCGAGGAAAGATTATCCGTGTCAATGATCAGTAAGGAAAAATCGGTTGCGTGGGTTTTCGAGAGAGAAATAAAATTTGCGCACGAACAATCATGAGCATGATAATGAGCTTCCTTGATCATTTGAACCCATTGCCGTCGATTCCCGGAATGATCACCGACCACGAGAATCGGCTTCAAGGGAATGGAGAGCGAACTGGGAATCCGTTGGCGATATTTCGCTCCTTTCATAAACGGCGCCGCGTTCGACTTGGGATTCGCCGTATCAAACCCCGCCAGCCGATGGGAGCAACCCTGATTGAGATCATAACCACGTTTCCCGTGGTGGGAGTCGTTTTTTTTTGACATGGGATCACCGTTCATCCTGAGGAAAAGGTTTGTTTGTACACGACGCAAAGCACGTGTACTCCCGGCGGATTGCTGAAGGCGAAAAGGGTCACGAGAAACGTGAAAAACCAAATAATTGCGCCCATAATTTCCGGTGTCATAGTATTTCGTCGTAAAAGAACGTGAGTACGAATAGACGATGTGTCCTGAATCGCGACAGGGAATTGTATACATCCCAGAGGTAAAAATTTCCGATTTTGAGGAAATTTTACGAAATTTTTTGTCGAACCTGGATCCGGTCGTTCCTGCCCCAACGGGGCACAAGAACATAGCCGGGGGTGAGTTGTGCTCAACGAACCCCCGGTTGGAATCCGCAAAAAACCGCACCCCAACGGGGTGCAAGAAAAAGGAACGGGCCTTCTTGCATTCCGTTGGGGTGCGGCTTATTTTTGGGTTCGTTTTCCGGGGATAATCCGTCGCTCTGCGAGGCGACGAATTCCCCCCGGCGAAGTTCTTGAGCCCCGTTGGGGCTGGTGCGCCGCGTGGGCTCTTTACTTCATCACGCAACTGACACCACCCGCGGCGGGCAGGTATGCGCTGTGGACGTAGTCGGCAACCATGCGGTGGGCGCTGAATCGCCAGGCGAGCGTGCTGATTGAGTTCATCATCCGACGAATCCAACGGCCCGGGAGCCCGTTCTCGTCGGTCTCGTAGTACATCGGAACGACTTCATGCTCGATCACGTCGAACAGGCTTTCCCCGTCCCTTTCGTCCGTAATCGCGGTGTCGACATGCTGCGTGCCCTGGCCGATCGCGAAACCGTTGGTTCCGTCGTACGCTTCCGCCCACCAACCGTCGAGAATCGAAAGATTGAGCGCCCCGTTGAGTACGGCCTTTTGGCCGCTCGTTCCCGACGCTTCCAGCGGACGTCGCGGATTGTTGAGCCAAACGTCGACCCCTTGAACCATGTGCCGGCAGACGTTGATGTCGTAATCCTCGATGAACACGAACCGATTCGCAAAACGCGGGTCGTTTCGCAGGTTCGCGATCGTTTGAATGAATTCCTTGCCCGGGTTGTCCGCCGGGTGCGCTTTGCCGGCGAAGATGAACTGCACCGGACGGTCCGGATCGTTGCAAATCCGGTTCATCCGTTCAATGTCGCTTAAAACCAGCGTCGCCCGCTTGTACGTCGCGAACCGGCGTCCGAATCCGATCGTCAGGACCTGCGGATCGAGGACGTTTCTCGCGCGATCGATGATTTCGTCCGACTCGCCGCGCCGACGGCATTGCCGCGAAACGCGGCGCCGGGCAAACTGAACCAAAAGGCTCTTCAGCGCGTTGTGCGTTTCCCAAAGTTCGCCCGGATCGATGTTGCACACTTCAGCCCAATCTTTCGGATCGATCGATTCTTCCGACCAACTGACCGGCAGATGCCGCTCAAAGAGCGTTTTAATTTGCCAAGCCATCCAGCTCGGGACGTGGACGCCGTTGGTGATATGTCCGATCGGAACTTCTTCTTCCTGACGATACGGCCAAAGTCCCTGCCACATTTTGCGGGACACCTTACCGTGAAGCGAGCTGACCGCGTTGGCATAGCGGGAAAGCTTTAACCCGAGAACGGTCATGCAGAACGTTTCACTCTTGTTGTTCGGATCGACCCGACCGAGTCCCATCAGTTGATCGTGGGAAATGCCGAGATCCTGACGCAGCGGCGAAAGGTGTTCATCGATCAGTTCGTCGTCGAATCGGTCGTGTCCGGCGGGCACCGGCGTATGGGTCGTAAAGACGGTGCGCTGGGCGACGTCGCGCAAGGCGTCCTCATAGCTCATCCCGTCCTCGTGCATCCGTTCCCGAATCGCTTCGAGAGTCGCGAACGCGTTATGCCCTTCGTTGAGGTGGTAGACGCCGGGCGAAATTCCGAGCGCTTTCAGGGCGCGAACCCCGCCGATTCCGGAAACGATTTCCTGGCGGATACGGGTCCGGTTGTTTCCGCCGTACAGGCGACTGGTCAATTGGCGGTCTTCCGGCAGGTTTTCTTCCAGATCCGTGTCGAGCAGGTAGAGTTCGACGCGACCGACCTTCATTTTGCGGACCTTCGCGGAAATTGTTCCGGTCCGGGTCGGGATTTTCACCGTGATTTTGTTTCCTTTCGTATCGATCGCGGGCTCCAAGGGGAGATATTCGACCATCGTGTCGAGGTATTCTTCCTGTTGCCAACCGATGGAATTGAGGTGCTGCTTGAAATACCCCTGGTCGTAAAACAAACCGATCGCGACGAGCGGAACGCCGAGTCCGCTTGCGCTTTTGATATGGTCGCCGGAAAGACCACCCCAGCCGCCGGAATAGATCGGAACCGATTCGTGAACGCCGAATTCGAGAGAAAAGTACGCAACCGGCTTCGAACCGAGGACGCCGACGTTTCTTCGCGCCCAATCGGTCCGCTTGTACATGTACTCCCCCATGCGTCGATACGCCTGGTCGATTCTGGTGTAAAGCACCAGTTCGGCGGCCCGGAGTTCCAAGCGTTCCGGCGTGAACTCGCGGAGCAGCGCGATCGGATTATGGCCGAGCTGTCGCCAACGGATCGGGTCCAGCGAACGGAACATGTTAATCACTTCCGGATGCCAACTCCACCAAAGATTATTGGCCAAAGCCATACATTTGTCGTAGAGGCCCTGGGGAGTGATCGCCGAGGTTTTGTGCGGTTTGGAATCGACATTCGACATGGTGGTTACTTTTCGAGGAGATGAAAGGAAAAGAAAAAGAAAATGAGACGCAAGCCGTTGAAAATCCCGTCCTGCGGCAAGTCCCACGGCCCCTACGGACAGGAGCAGGCTTTTCAACCGAAGTCGGCAACGATTATCGGCGGGTAATTATACCAAAATCAACAACTTACGCAAGACGCACAAATTGCCGAGAGTGTATCTGTGATGATCGCTTCACTTTCGGACAAGCACAAGAGAACTGCAAAGTCCTGAAAAAAGCGCGCGGAGACGCATAGACGCGGAGTTTGAAAGCAGGAGAGGCAATCAACGCCGTTAAGTGATTTTTCTCTTGGAGTGCGGGCGCCTCGCCCGCCAGTGGGAAGTCGGGGGCCCTTTGCCGGGCTTACTTCCGCTTCGCGAGGGAGGCGAAAGACCGGGATATTCAAGGGCGGGCGAGGCGCCCACACACCATAAAAAACTTAACGGTATTGATAGGCAATGCAGACAAAATGGATGATTTATTTTGGGGAAGTTTTGGTCAAGAACCTCCGCGCCTTTGTGTCTCCGCGCGAAAAAAATGGACTTTGCAGATCTCTTCGGACAAGCATCATGGTACTTGCAATCCCCTTGGGGATCACTTACACTTTTCGAGGAGGCGTTTTACACCGCTAAAGAGCAATCGCCAAGTAAAATTCAACCCGACGAGCGAAATCATGCAACTGAAAATCATCGGTGAATCGATCAACGATTCGGTCCCCTCGACCCACAAACTGTTTGAAGCGGAAGATATTACCGGGCTCAAGGAATTGGCCCGCTCCCAGGAAGAAGGCGGCGCCGCGTTTATCGATGTGAACGTCGGACCGCGGACGGCGGATTTCATGAAAATGCTCGTCGGCGAAGTCCACTCGATTACGACCGTTCCGATTTCCGTCGATACGCCGGATCCGACTCTGGCGGAATCGGGCCTCAAGGCGTGCGACCCGGCCCGTGGGAAGCCGATCCTCAACTCGATTTCGCCGCTTCGGATGGAAATGTTCGATCTTTACAAAATCGTTCCGTTCCGCCCGATCCTGTTGATCTCCGAACATCAAGGGGGCGCGTGTCATACCGCCGAGGAAACCTTCGCGGCGGCCAAATTCCTGATTACCGAAGCGAGAAAATACGGAATTCCGAACGACGATTGCATCTTCGATCCCGGGATCGCGCCGATCGGGACCGATTCGGAGGGCAACGTCAAACGACTATTGACCGCTTTGGAAATGATCCAAAACGATCCGGACTTTCGCGGCGTTCACGCTTCGGTCGGTTTGAGCAACTTCACTGTGATGCTTCCGCCCAAGCGGGCCGACGGTTCCCCGACCAAAGGACCGCTTGAAAGCGCGTTTTTGACCAAAGCGATTCCGCTCGGACTCGACCACGTAATCGGCTCGGTCAAACGAAAATACGAACTCCTCACCCCGGACCACCCGGCGATGCAATGCCTTGAAGATTGCCTCGCGCGCGGCGGCTTCGAGTCGATCATGCGAGTGAGGGAATACTATAAATAGAGGATAGAGGATAGATGATAGAGAACACACGGAGCGGGAAGCGTAAGCGAGCGGAATTACTCATTTCTCATTTCTCATTTCTCATTTTCCTCCTGCTTTTCGTCGCCGTCGGTTGCCAACAATCCCCCTTAGACCCGCGGCGGTCGTCGGAAATTCCGCAACGTGTGGTTGCGACGACGCCGAGTTCAGCAGAAATTCTGTTCGAGCTGGGACTCGGCGATCGGGTCGTCGGCGTTTGCAGTTTCTGTAAATATCCGCCGGAGGTCGAAAAAATTCCGAAAATCGGCGGCTTAATCGATCGGGACGACGAAGCGATTCTGCGGCTCGAACCCGACTTGGTGATCGAACTGGAAGAGAACGTCCAATCGTGCGAAAAGCTCCGTTCGTTCGGAATCGATGTATTGACCGTCAACCATAATACGATCGACGGTGTCTTCGATTCGTACTTGACGATCGGACGGGAATTCGGTCCGGAGATTCTCGAACGAGCGGAAAAACGTCGGGGTGAACTGCTCGACCAACTTGCCCGGATTGAAGAAAAGTCGAAACGAAAAAAACCGGTGCGAGTGCTGATTTGCGTCGACCGCGAGCGGGGGACCGGGCAGCTTCTTTCACTGTACATTGCAGGGAAGAATCCGTTTTACCAGCGAACGCTGGAAATCGCCGGCGGCGTCAACGTCGCGGGAAACGCAACCCTGCCGGTTCCCGTCGTGAGCGTCGAAGAAATCCTGCGCATGAATCCGGAAGTGATTATCGACCTTTGCACGATTCCCACGGCGAGCGATACGACGCACGGAATCGCCGACTGGAACGTCCTCGGAGACGCCGTCGACGCGGTTCGCGACAAACGGATTTACGTGTTGACCGAAGACTACATGTCGATTCCCGGGCCGCGGCTGGTCAAGTACGTCGAGGTGCTCGCGAAAATTTTGGGGAACGAATAGGAACTTCAAAACCCGCCCCGTGGTTTAAATCGAATACCGTCGACTGCGTGCGATTCCGATTCAACGGGCGCAGAAAAAAAACGTACGCCCGAAAGCGTACGGCTCGTGTCCTGAAAACCGCAACAAAGCAAAACCGATTTCCTTTAAGGTAATGTTTGTGGTATTTTTTATTAAAAAGGAGTTGCTTGTCATGCGGTGAACAGGACGGAAAGGAACACATCGTCGCAACGAAATCCAATTTCCTTTAATATTTGAGTCTGTTGTTTAAATAGAGTCGTGTGCGACGCGTTAAATAGATTTGCAATTCTCGTGCCAATCACATTGTTTTTCGACGGATTCACCGGAGCCAATGGAATACAAGCAGATCACGATGCTCCCGGAGTGAAGGGAAATGAAGAGGTAATAGAATAATGCAGCAAAATGAAACACCGTGTATCAATTTGATGCAGCATTTTGCAACTGTGATGCGATTTAAAGGTTTTTGTATTGTCTACTGTTTCATGTGGCGCGATCCGGGTCTACTGAAAACGTCCCGTTAGCGCCGGGGCGTGCCCCGGGCTGGAGTGCGCGAAGGGCTTCACTTACGAACGTTCGGTTTGCCGCGACCTATCACAGGGTGGCAGGGCCGCCAGCCAAAACTAGCTGCCGCTCGGATAAGTGTTCGCTTCCGATGGGCGCTTACTTCGTTAAAAAATTCACGACGTTTGAAGTTAGTATCACAGAACAAACGCGGGGCAAGCCCCGCCGCTAACGGCGCGGTGCTGATTGACCGAAGACCTAACAAATATTCTCCATTTTTCATGCCCAAGTCTACGAACGAACATCGTCGGGGAACCGTTTTGGTTTTAGTCCTGATCGTTTCCGTTCTCCTGACGCTTGCCGTTTTTACGTTTTCGCAGTTAATGCTGTCGGAACGTAAAGGAGCGTCTTACGGTACGCGTCAAAAACAGGCGCGTATGTTGGCGGAGTCCGGCGTCGATTGGCTTCGGCTTTTTCTCTCGCAAGATCAGTTGACGATCGAAGAGCGAGGCGATCTTTACGATAACCTGGATTTTTGCGGCGTTCTGATCACAGACGGCAATCCGGCCGGAACCGAATCCCGCTCCACGCCGGATCCGCGCGACGTCGGACGCTTTACCATTCTCGCTCCACGCCTTTCCGACGACGGTAGCCTGCTCGGCGAAGGAGTGCGGTACGGCTTGGAAGACGAGTCCGCGAAGGTCAATCTCCATTGGGTCATGCAAATCGAAAAAGAGTATCCCGGGAGGGGGCGTATCATCCTGACCCGATTGCCCGGAATCGACGATACGCTCGCCGACACGCTTCTGGATTGGATGGACGAAGACGACGAACCACGGGAATACGGGGCGGAACGGGATTACTACGAACTGCTCGACCCGCCGTACACCCCGAAAAACGCCGTTCCGGACTCGATCGACGAATTGCTGCTCGTCGAGGGGTTCACTCCTCAACTGCTTTACGGCGTCGATTGGAATCGCAACGGAATCTGGGATATGGGAGAACCGGACCCCTTCACACTCGAAGACGCGTTCGGCGTGACCGACGAATCGCTCAACCTCGGCTTGGCCGCGTATCTGACCGTTGATTCCCGGGAGTCGATGTTGACCCCGGACGGGCTGGCTTTGAAAATCAACGTCAATTCCGACGACCTGGAAACGCTGTACGAACAGCTTGTCGACGCGCTCGGGGACGAGGATTGGGCGAATTACATCATCGCGTACCGCCAATACGGTCCGCCGAAATCGTCGACGGATGCGGCAACTTCGACGGAACTCCCCTCCGACGGCGATTCGTCGGGCGGCGGACAAACGAGCGGACCCGGCGGGCAGACAAGTGGACCCGGCGGGCAAACCGATACTCCCGGCGGTGTTCAAGGGGGGCAAGGTGGTTCGCAACCGTCCAGCGGCGGCTCCAGCTCCGGCGGCGGCTCCTCGTCGGGTTCCTCGACCGGGTCTTCCGATTCTTCGACGACGGGCTCCGGGTCGGTGAGCCTCGATTTTTCCAAGGAAGCGACGACGAAAATCAAGAGTCTGCTCGACCTGGTCGGAGGATCGACGCAAATCCAGGCCGAAGGCGAATCGGGGGGGCAAACACTGCAATCGCCGTTTTCCTCCGAAATCTCCGAGATGCAGAATTATCTGCCGATACTGTACGACAATTTGACGATTTCCGAAGAGCCGATGGTCGGGCGGATCAATTTGAACCAGGCGCCCCGGGCGGTACTGCAAATGCTCTCGACACGGTTCGACGACTCCGAAGCGGCGATGGAAAGCGTTTACTCGGCGATGGGAATCGATTCGTCGGTCCTCGAAGCGGCCGCCGCGGCCAATTCGGCGGCGTCCGCGGCGACCGGCGAAGATTCGTCCGACGCAGATTCCTCCTCTTCGACGACCTCCTCCTCTTCGTCGCTTGAAGTCGGGAGCCTGCTGGAAATGCTCGGCGTTTCGGCGGACGAAGTCGATCCGCTGATCGAAGGGATCCTGGAAATGCGGATTCCCGATCCGGTCGAAGCGGCCCAGTATTCGACGGATATGCTTTATCCCTATTGGCCGTACACGCAGGGGATCACGAGCGATTTGGAAACGATCAAGAAGATTGAGCCGTATTTCTGTACTCGCGGCTCCGTTTTTCGCGCTCAGGTGGTCGGTCGGTTCGACGCGAAGAGTCCGGCGGTTCGGTTCGAAGTGTGGTACGACGCGTCCGTTCGTCCGGCAAAAATCCTCCGCATCCGCGAACTGAGCGAACTGGGCCCCGGTTATCCGCCGGAAACGCTCGGGATCGACGAAACGGAATATCAACGGTAAAGGGGGGATACCGTTAACGGTTTCGTTCGAAATAGCGTCCGATCGGGCCGCGGTGTTGCGGGAGGATCGTTTGGCCGTGAGCACTGCCGATTCCTTCGCCGGGGGAACCGACCGCGCCCCCCTGATCCGATTGCGAGCCGTCCGGGTTCAATTCCGGCGCCGCTCGGGAGGATCCGAATTTCAGCGAATTTTTCAATTCCTCCAAAGCGGGCGGGGGGAGGATTTG
>JAVBTU010000482.1:0-2838 GCA_031556015.1 Thermoguttaceae bacterium | reverse complement strand
GACGTTTTTCCACGCCCGTACTTCATCCCAACAGGTCCAAAAGATCGCGACACGTGCGAAACAGGGCCGCATAGCGTTTGATTAACGAATCGCACGGGTCCTCCCGGGCCTGATTATCGCTACACTGGCGGGGGAACGAATCTCGCTGTTTGACAGACTTTCTTTCCGACGACGCAGATTTTCTAATCTACCGTCAACACAAGACTTACGTCTTTTTAGGGGCCTCCGGGCGACGGAAAAAATGCAAATATCGTGCCAATCGTCACTGGTTGGTCGCGACTGTGGCAAACTGTTGGAATCCGCTCTTTGCCCCCGAATTCTCTCTTTTTCCGGCGAATCGCACCGCCGTCCCTTCACCTTTCTTTCAAGGAGTTCTTATGCCTGAACCTCTTAATCCGACCCTTTCAGTCGAGATCCGTGACCTCAATTCGATCCGCCCCTATGAAAAAAATCCCCGGCTCAATGACAAAGCGGTCGATGCCGTCGCTGCCAGTTTGAAGGAATTCGGATTCCGCCAGCCGGTCGTCGTCGATTCGGACGGAATCATTATCGCGGGTCATACCCGGTGGAAAGCGGCCAAAAAACTGGGAATCACCAAAATCCCGGTCCATATCGCGACCGATCTTTCGCCGGAGCAGGTCAAAGCGTACCGGCTGGCGGACAATAAAACCGGAGAAATCGCCGAATGGGATTTTGAGATTTTGCCGATCGAACTGGCCGAACTTCAAAATTCCGGGTTCGATATGTCGATCCTCGCGTTCGGCGAAAAGGAGCTGACGCAACTTTTGAACGTCGAACTGAAGCAGGGCCAAACCGATCCCGACGCCGTTCCGGAACCGCCCGACGACCCGATTACGCGAAAAGGAGACCTTTGGATTCTCGGAAATCACCGGCTTTTCTGCGGCGACAGTTCCAAACCGGAGGATGTCGATTACCTTCTCGACGGAAACATTATCAATTTAGTGAACAGCGATCCGCCATATAATATTTGCGTGGAAAGCCGGAGCAACAACTCAATAGCCGTTGGGCTTTCAAATTCCACGAACACGCATCATCAGAATTTTGATGTTGAGCGGCATCCGGAAAAATCCAAGGGAACGACAAAGAAATTACGAGCAAAGGACCGCCCGCTGGCCAACGATTTTCTCTCGGACGAGGAATTCGAGAAACTTCTCGATGCCTGGTTCGGCAACATGGCCCGCGTTTTGCAGCCGGGTGGAAGTTTCTACATTTGGGGCGGATTCACGAATTGCGGGAATTATCCGCCGTATTTGAAAAAACACGACCTCTATTTCAGCCAGGCGATTATTTGGGACAAAGGGCATCCGGTTCTGACACGGAAGGATTTCATGACGGCCCACGAGTGGTGTTTTTACGGCTGGAAGCTCGGCGCGGCCCATAAATTCTACGGTCCGAACAATGCGACCGATCTTTGGCCGATCAAAAAAATCAACCCGACCCAAATGGTTCATTTGACGCAAAAGCCCGGCGAACTTGCAGCTCGAGCGATTCAGTATTCTTCCAAGCCGGGCGACAATGTTCTCGAATTGTTCGGCGGCTCGGGTTGGACCTTGATTGCCTGCGAGCAGACCGGTCGGAACTGCTTTTCGATGGAAATCGATGAATTGTATTGTGACATCATCGTGCAACGTTGGCAGGAATTCACCGGTCGCAAGGCGGAGCGAATTCCTGCAAAAGGGGCTGCCGATGAATGATAACGGCCCTTCGACACGGATTTTACAGGGCGATTGCCGTGAATTGTTGAAGACGATTCCGTCCGATTCCGTGGATCTCATTTGCACTTCACCTCCTTACGGTACGAAACGAAAATCCAGCTATAGTCTGGATAGCGACACCAGTGATTATTTGAATAGCAGCCATTGTTTACCAACACCCCTCAATCAATATCTTGCATTTCACTTTGCGATTCCGTATGATTACCGGCGGCGTTTTTTCAAATTTCACCCTCTTTCAAGTATTTAGCATTTAGCTGATGTTTCTTCGACTTTCGTTAATGCTTTTCTGTATGTTGGAATTGGTTTCACCGGGTTTGGCGGCGGAAACTCCGACCATTACCCTTCCGCTGAAACAGGAAGGAAACCAGTTTCAAATCTGGATGCAAAGCTCGCTTGAGCGGGTTTATCCGAAATCGCCGGTCGGCAAATCGGGTACGTTCGAGCGTGTCGCCTACCGGAACGGTCGCTTTTCCTTTCAAGTCGTCGTTCGCAATTGCAATACCCGAATCTACGATTCCGTCTGCAAAGTCAAAGATGCCGCGGACCTGCAAGTCGTTGCCCGACGTGTTTCCTACGTTCCGATGCGGCACTTGACGACCGACGTGCCGATGGACGAAACCGAGGGACGTAATTATCTTCCCGGCTACGTTCCCGATCCGCTTCTGCCGAACACGCACGGCTCGCTCGGCCCCGAGGAAAATCTCGCGTATTGGATCACCGTTTCCGTCCCGGAAAATGTTCCGGCAGGCAAACGAACGATCACCATGACGATCGAAGTGCTCGGCGACAACAGCGTCGACGTGCAGGCGACGATCGATGTCCGCGATTTCACGTTGAAAAAACGGCGCGATTTTCCCGTAACGCACTGGTGGGGCTCGTCGGACATCGCCAAGCTGCACAACGTGGAGCTCTGGACCGACGAGTGGTTCGATCTGGCTCGCGCTTACGTGCAAAACATGGTCGATCACGGCAGCAATACGATCCTGGTCACGAAGTTCTTGTCCCGCCGGGAGGTCTATGAAAAGCCGGGCCAAATGCTGATCGTCAAACGGGTCGAGGGCGGCGTCGACGAAAACGCGGTCTATGAATTCGATTACAGCAT
>JAVBTU010000161.1:0-2953 GCA_031556015.1 Thermoguttaceae bacterium | reverse complement strand
CGACGGTAAAACGTTCGCGCAGTGGAAAGATTATCTCGCCAACGAGCTGAAACCGGAGCGTCGCGTCGACGGCCTGTGCGCCGTGGCCGCATTCGCGAACAAAGGCTACGGAAAAGAAGCCGCCGAATTCGCCGTTGAATTGATGAACGAGGGAAATGTCGAATATCCGCCGGTGATTTATTCCGACTTCAAACGGTTCGATTCGATGCTGTTCGTCATCTTGACGACCTATGCAACGCGGGACGAGAGCATGAGAATCCTGGTTCCCCGTGAAATTCCGCTCCAATATTCCATCCCGATTCTGATGAAAAAATACGAAAACGGTACGGAACACGAAAAGCGAAACGCCCGGAATATGATTCTCGCGATCCTGTATTACGTGAACGATCCGCCGGAAGTGCCGCTCGAAGTCCTCAAACCGTGTACGCGGGTTTTTCGGGATATTTTCAACGATCCGGCGCTGCGAAATGAATATGACATGCCGAATTCCTGCGTCACGCCGCTGATCGACGAACTCCCGGAGATGATCGAACCGCTCAAGAAGATCGCGCTTGGTCAGGAAACGGATACGAAACCGAGGAACGATCCCTATAATTTCCCCGGTTTTGACCCTTTCTCCACTTCGCCGATGGTCGCGTTTCATATCTTGTGTAAAGCGGGAAAAAATCAGCAGTACGGAATGGAGTTGCTCCCCGAACTCGCCGAAGGTTTACTCTCGGAAAATAACGTCAAGTTGGATAATTCCATGAAAATGATCCATTATCTTTACTTGATCCGTAAAGCCCCGAAAAGCTTTCCTTGGAACGGAATCTATTGGAATCGTTCATGGACGGATGGAGACGAGCTCAAGCCTTTATGCTTGATCGCAAGTTTTGCCGCGTTGTATTACGATGATGAAACGGGGGAAATCTTCCAAACGATACTCGAAAAAGCGGCTCAGAAGATTCCGTCGGAGCGTTTCGCCGCCATGAAAGTCGCATTCGGACAGACGCTGAAATACTCGCATCGCGGCGAAGAAGCCGTACCGACGACGGCGAAAGAAAAACGGATCGACGCCGCTTTCGCGAAAGCGCTCGCCGCGATGACGGAGGAAGACAGGAATAGCGTGCTTCAATCCTGCACTGAAATCGTCGCACCCCTGAAGAAAACTTTCACAAGCGACGAGGATGGAGCGAGTTTCATTCAAGGGTTCGTGGGAAACGGCGGCATGGGCGGCGGAATGTGGTAAGCGGCGGGGTGATTTTGCCAAGGGAGAGGTCAGAAGCCAACGCTTGTCAAAACCGGTCGCGGCGGGTACACTCGGTCTATGCCGAAGAAGAAAATCACGGATTCCGCCGCGGAAGACAACCTGATTATCAGGCCGACTTCCGACTTGTTCACCGCCGTTCTTTGGTCCGCGCCGAAGAACGAGCCGATTTTGCGCGACTTTATCAATGCCGTACTCGGCGACATCGGTTGGCCGCCGATCGTCAAAGCAACGGTACTCAACCGCTTCAATATCAAGGAGTTCGCGGTCGACAAGGCGATCGTCCTCGATGTCCATGTTGAAGACGAAAACAAACGGAAATTCAACATCGAAGTCCAGATTGCCTCGCACTTTGCATTTCCGAGTCGGGTGCTGCGATACTGGGCGGATTTGTATGCGTCTCAGCTTCGCGTCGGCGACGATTATGCGGAGTTGCGACCGGTGATCAGCATTATTATTACGGAGTTCACGATTTTCCCCGGCCTGAAAAACGTGCATAACGTGTTCCGGCTCACGGCAATGGCGGATCCGAATTTCGTGATGACGGAGGATTTGCAGATTCATTTCCTTCGTCTATCGGGCCTGCTCAAAGGGCATTGGGAAACGCTAAAAGATTTGGACCGAAGATTGTGTCACTGGGTCAATTTTTTCGTATTTGGCTCGGAAAAAACGGAGGAAGAAATGGCAAGTTTAGTCGAAAACGATCCGATCATTCGAGAAGCGTATTTGGAGTTGCAACGATTTTCCTCGAACCCGGAGATGCGGGAAAAGGAGCGTCTTCGCCAACGGTATCTGGCCGACTACCAACTGACGCTCGGCGCGGCAAAAAGAGAAGGCCGAGCCGAGGGGAAAGCCGAGGGACGAGCCGAGGGGATGATCGAAGGGGAGCGATATGGAAAAACCCAAGAAAAGATCGAGGACATCCTGACCCTTTTGCACACGCGTTTCAATCACGTCCCGGCCCCGATTTCGTCCGCATTGCATTCGCAAACGGACCTGGTTGCATTACAGTCGCTTTTCGTTCTCGCAATCCAATGCGATTCGCTGGAGATGTTCGCGGACGCTTTGAAGTAGGAGCGAACGATTTATTGCGCTCGCCTTGAAAGCGGATTCGTGCCCGAGCCGTAACCGTAGGCGTTATGCGGCTCGTTGGAGTAGGTGATCGTCGTGTTGCCCTGCTGTTCCACTCGCGGCTGGGGTTGGCCGTAAGTGACACCACCAAGCGGTACGATGTCGGTCGGAAGCGGGCCGATGTATTGCGGAACGGACGGTTGGCCGTTATACGACGCCGAAGCGATCGGATTCGTCGTCGGACTGTACTGCGGAATCTCCGGTTGCGGGTTCTGCGCGTACTGCGGGCGCGGAGTGACGAATTCGACCGGGTTGACGGAAGAATCGCCCCGCATGACCGCCGCGTAAGTGTTGCGCGGTATCGGAATCGAAGTCGTCACCATTTTCATCGGCCGTTTGCTCATACTGATTTCCCGCTCCTCAGCCGTGACGACGGACCGATCCGTTTTCGTCCAATCGCGAAAGCCCGGCGGGAGATTGTCTTCATAACGGTCGTGGCGGCCGAATCGGTAGTTGACCTGAGCAATGTCCCCTTCGGCATGGGAGTTTTTCGCCGTGAAAACGGGCTCTTTTCCCGGCAACACGCATTTCGCCTGTCCGCTCACGACGGACGAACCATTTTTCTGAACGAGTTTC
>JAVBTU010000490.1:0-3702 GCA_031556015.1 Thermoguttaceae bacterium | reverse complement strand
CTAGTTTCTTTTCTTTCCGTGTTGCGGGGGGGTTGCCCCGGTTTTAAGCCGTTAAAACCTGGTTTAACACCATTCTGCTCAACTTTCCCCCCACAAACCGCGGGGCACCCCCCGCCGCTAACGGGAGAAACGGGAGACACCACTTTGATTACTTCGCCGCGTATCTCAACACCGAGGCTTCCGGGGCGGCTTTGTCGATGTTCGGGGTGATGTCCATGTCGTATCGCCCGAGAATCCAGCCGAAGCAGTCGCGGATGAACTCCATCATGTAGTCGTCTTCCCAAAATTCGTTGCGGTGTCCCATGGAGCAGTACATCACCCGACCCTTTTTTTGCTTACGGGCCCAAGTCGCCGGGAACGGCGGACGTTGGTACTCCTGTCCTTCCATTCCCTTGGTTTCCTGGGTGAGAATGACGTGCATGTCTTTGTTGAAGTTCTTCAGGGCGTACCATTCGTCGAAGTACTTGAACTCTTTGCCCTTCTCTTTCAGCCACGGAATCCCGGCCGGCTGCGAGATGGTCATGATCGCGTCCTGCTGCGGGCCGTGCGAGATGAACTCGGCGCCGAGCATGGAAATGTACGGATCGACGTTCGTTTGCGATTCGAACGGAAGCCCGTCGGTTTTCCAGGTGTCGGTCGCGGCATGGAAGCCGAAGAAGCCGACGCCGTCGTCGATCGCGGCGAGGAATCGCTTCTTCCCTTCCGCCGACATCGCGTTGGGGCCTTGGAGCAGGTCGCCGCTGGTGTAGAAAGCGAAACTGGAAAATTGCTTCAAATCGCCGTCGAAGATTTTGCCGTCCTTGGTGCAAACGACTTCGACGTTGTTGGCGGCTCCGAGCTTTTTCAAAGCCATATCGGAAACGCTCAAGCCGTCTTTGACGATCTTGACCGGGTCATGCTCGAAACCGACGGAGTTGCTGAAATAAAGGACTTTTGTCGGTGCATCAGCGGCAAACGAACGGGAAAACGGAAACGCGGTCGCCGCGCCGGCGGCCAACCCCAAACGAAGAAAATCGCGTCTTTGCATAGGAGTCTCTCGGGAAAAGTATCAGGTGAAATGGAGAATACGGAGGAGCAAAATGCTCCACGACTACGGATTATACCGGGACGAAGAATCCTTTCCAAGCCTCATTCAAGTTTTTTCGGCCCGGGGAGACCAAGGGATTGCCAAACGGTCAACATGGACATTTTTTCCGCATGAAGTACAATTCGACGCGAGCAATTCGTAATTCGTAATTCATAATTCATCATTTATCTTTGAACAATGGATACTTTCACCAGCACCGACAGTGCCCGTAGTGCCAAACCGCTTCTTCATGCGCAGAAAGCGACGTTCGCCATGCCGCGTCCGCTCCAATGCGGCGGGGAACTGCCGGAGATTACCGTCGTGTTCGAAACCTACGGTCAACTGAATCCGCGAAAAGACAACGCGATTCTGCTCTGCCATGCGCTCAGCGGCGATTCGCACGTCGCATCGCACGGGCCGGACGACGATCCCGGCTGGTGGGAAATCGCCGTCGGACCGGGAAAAGTTCTCGATACGGACAAGTATTTTTTCATCTGTCCGAACGTCTTGGGCGGCTGCCGTGGAACCACGGGTCCGAACAGTATCAATCCGCGGACCGGGCAAATTTACGCCGTCGATTTTCCGACGATCACGATCGGCGACATCGTCGAAGTCCAACGAATGCTGATCGATTCGCTCGGCATCGACCGGCTCCTGGCGGTGATCGGCGGCTCGCTCGGCGGTTTGATGGCGCTGGAGTGGGCGACGCGGTTCCCCGACCGGCTCCAGGGAGCCGTGGCGATCGCGACCAGTGCCCGATTGACGAGCCAGGCGTTGGCGTTCGACATCGTCGCGCGCAACGCGATTCTGAACGACCCGCAGTTCCGCGGCGGACGGTATCACGAACACGGAACGACCCCCGCCGTCGGACTGGCGATCGCACGGATGCTCGGGCATATCACGTACCTGTCGATCGAGTCGATGCGACAGAAATTCGACGCGAACCGGAACATCCCGCGTTCGGTCGAATCGAATTTCGAGACGAAGTTCGCCGTCGGTTCCTACTTGGCGCACCAGGGGGACAAGTTCGTCGAACGGTTCGACGCGAACAGTTATTTGACGCTTTCGATGGCGATGGACCTTTACGATCTGGGCGACACGCCGGAGAAACTGGCGACGTCGCTACGACGTTCGATGTGCCGTTGGCTCCTGATATCGTATACGAGTGACTGGCTCTTTCCGCCGTTCCAGACCCGGGAACTGGTCGACGCCCTGGTCGCCGGGGACAAGCGGGTGAGTTATTGCAACGTGAAAAGCGACTGCGGACACGACGCGTTCCTGTTGCCCAACGAGCTCCCGATTTACGGAGAAATGATGCGTTCGTTTCTCGCGAATTTGGACGAACACGATCCGGAAAAAGCGTCGCTGGAAACCGCCGGCTTCCGGCACCGAATCGATTATGAACGGATTTTGGCGCTGATTCCCAAGGGAGCGAAAGTACTCGACCTCGGCTGCGGTCGCGGCGGATTTCTGGCCCGACTCAAACAGCGCGGCGATCGACAGGTCGTCGGGATCGAGCTGGAAGAACGGTACGTTTTGAGCAGTATCGACCGGGGAATCGATGTGATCCAGGGGGATTTGAACGACGGTTTGGCCGCGTTTTCCGACAAACAGTTCGATTTTGTGGTCCTTTCGAAAACGCTGCAAACGGTGTTCGACGTGGAGCATATTTTGGACGAAATGCTCCGTGTCGGCACCCGGGCGGTCGTCAGCTTCCCGAACCTGGGGTATCACGAACATCTCCGCCGTTTGAACGAGGAAGGAAAAGCGCCGCGAACCGATCCCGCTCCGGAGCATTTTTGGTACAACGCGAGCGACGTCCGGTTTCTTACCTTGACAGATTTCGAGGAATTTTGTGAACGGAAAAAAATCCGCATCCACCAAAAAATCGCGCTCGACACCCACGAAGGGCATCAAGTCTCGGAAGATCCGAACCGCAACGCCGACGTGATGATCGCCGTCATGAGCCGTGAAATCGGCTGATTTCGAGCACAGGGAGTGTGGGCGCCTCGCCCGCGAAAAGAGCAGGAAAAACTGAATAATATGTATTTTTATAAAAAATTTACTCACATGCCTAAGGTGAAGTATTATGTATCAATTAACTAACTTCTTCTTAAAAACAAGGCGGGCGGGGCGCCCACCCTCCTTAAAAACGGCGTAGAGACGCCCCCCGTATTCACAAAGAAACCGTTCGGTATAATCAAAATGTTTGAGTAGTCATACTTTCTCGCTTTCTGACGTTTCCTTTTCATGTCTCCGCATCAACATACAGATTTGCTCGTCGCCCTCGCCGGACAGCCGAACTCCGGCAAGTCGACGATATTCAGTCTCCTGACCGGGCTGCACCAAAAAATCGGCAACTATCCCGGCGTCACGGTCGAGAAAAAATCGGGACATTTCCACGTCGGTCCCAAGCGGGTCGAAATCGTCGACTTGCCGGGAACGTACAGTTTGACGTCCTACAGTCAGGAAGAGCGGGTTACGCGCGATTTCATTCTCCTGGAACGGCCGGAAGTGATCGTCGTCGTTCTCGACGCGTCCAATTTTCGGCGTCATTTGTACCTCGTTTTCCAACTGTTGGAGATGCAGCACCCGATCGTGGTCTGCCTGAACATGATCGACGTGTGCCGACGTCG
>JAVBTU010000336.1:0-6567 GCA_031556015.1 Thermoguttaceae bacterium | reverse complement strand
CGGTATCAAGATCGTTTCGACGTATTCGGTCGCGAATTCGCCGCATCCGCTCAAGTGTGACGCCGCCGGTGCGCTGTGCGTGTGGGCCGCGGAAAGCACGATCCGCCACGGCTCGATCCCAAACTCGTCGGCGAGCATCGTTTTGATCCGCGCGCAGATTTCCGGCGCCATGCCGAGAGAATCGACGACGATCCAAGCGAGCGTTTCGGGGCCGTGTTCGAGGTAAACGGTCCGGGCGAACAAGTGCGTCCGGAGACCGGTCGACGGCTGAACGCGGGCGAGAAACCCCGCCAGATCGGGACCGGGTCGACCGGTCACGTCGACCGACGCGGCTCCGACTTGGAGCGTTTCCGCCGAGTCGACTCCAAGCGGCGTCAATAACAGGAGCGAGACAACGGCGAGGGGGATCGAAAATTTCATGGTGCCTTGATTCCTCACGATTTGGCGATTTCGGCGGCGTGTTTTTGGATGCGTCGAACGGCGTCGGCGATGATTTCCATGTTTTCTTTCGGGCCGAGCAGCAGATTTTGCGTGAACCAAACGCCCTGCGAACAGAGCTTGTTGAACTGCGGGAGTTCGCCGATGCGTTCGGCCCACTGATCGAGCATCGTTTTCGGATAAACGCGTCTTCCGGCCGGGGTGTCATACGATTTCCGGACGAACTCCGTCCAATCGACGGCTTTGTACCCGCTGCTACACGGTATTTTTTCGGCCCAGAGCGCGTTGACGAACTTGTCGCGACCCAGCCCGAAAAGCTCCTCGTCGATCCGGAACATGTAAAGGTGCCAGGCGTTCATCGTGGTCCCGTCGTAAAGTTTCGCCGGGAAAACGCCGGGAATCTCCGCGAGCAATTTGTTCAGGTACCGTCCGTTTTCTTCCCGAACCTTCGCGTATTTTTCGACATGCTTCATCTGCGCCAGGAGTACGGCTCCCTGGAATTCGGTCATGCGCTGGTTCACGCCGCGCACGGCTCCGCAACTGAAATCGAAGCTGTCGAGTTTGCGCCCGCGGCAATTGCTGTGACACTGGTAGATTTTTTCGGCGAGGATTTCGTCGCTCGTCAAAACGGCTCCCCCTTCGCCGCAAGGAAGATTCTTCGAAACTTGAAAACTGAAACAGCCGGCGTCGCCGAGCGATCCCAGTTTTTTCCCGCGCCATTCCCCCAGGTGCGCCTGGCAGGCGTCTTCGATCACGCGAATGTTTCGCTTTTTTCCGAGAGCGAGGAAGGCGTCCAGGTCGGCCGGAGCGCCGCCGATGTGTACGGGAAGCAGGGCTCTCGTGTTTTCGGTACACGCGGCTTCGGCGAGTCGTCCGTCGAGTTGAAACGATTCCAGGTCGACGTCGATCGGTACCGGAAGCGCGAAGTGGGCGATGATGGAATTCCACGTCGCGATGAACGTGTAAGGGGAAGTGATCACTTCGTCGCCCGGCCCGACGTCGATCGCGGCCAACGAAGCGACCAAAGCCGAGGTGCCGCTGTTGGTCGCGATGCACGATCCGGCGCCGCACATTTTTGCATACTCGTTTTCAAACTGCCGGACCCGGTGTAATTTGGTGTCGCCAATGAACCACTGCCCCGAGCGGAGAACTTCGAGCAGGTTCTTTTCCTCCTCTCCCTGAAGGATCGGCCAGTGGGAGTACGATTTTTGATTCATGGCCGTCCCGCCGAGTACGGCCGGCTTGCCGTCCGGCGAAGCTCCGGAAGCGACGAGCGTCGTCGCGGCGGCTCCGCCCACCAGCGCGGCCAAACCGCCTCCGGCGGAAGCGGCGAGGAAATCACGTCGTGAAAATGTATGAAACATGGTTTTGCTCCTTGGGAAATAAGAGTGCCGAGTCGGAAACACCAGTATAGCCTCGCCAAAAAGCAAAAGCAAGCAAATGTGAAGCAAAATGATCTTGAATGGTTTTGGGGTTGTTCGTAAAATGGAATGATCAGGTTGAGTCGGGACCATAGGTCCCGGCTCGTTTGCTGTCTGTCGTCTGAAATCCGCCGTCTAACGTTATGCTCAATCGCTTGCTCAATTTTTCCGGGATCGGGATTCTCTATCTTGCGGCAAGTCTGTTTTTTGCCCAAACGCTCTTGTTTGCGTATTTTGCGTTTGCGTGGAAGATCGACCGGAGCAAGATCAACCAGATGATCGCCGTCGCGCAAGGGTATGACCTGTACAAAATGGAAGAAGAAAAGCGGAAAGAGTTGATCGATAAGATCCAGCAGGCGAAATACGACGAAGTGCTGCAAATTCGGGCCGATCGCTTGGCGAAAGAGGATATGGACAAGACCCGCGGCGGACTGCTTCAGGACTCCATTATGGCTCAAATTCGCAGTGATGGAGATCAACAAAAAGTTTTCAACGAAATTGTCCGCAACTGGGAGAAGCGTTTGGACGATCTGGATAAAGAAGCGAAAAGCGCCGGCTTTACCGAATTGGTCGCCAACATGTCGAACTTGAAGCCGGAAGAGGCCAAAAAGCAGGTTATGCTCATGCTCGAAAAGAAGATGGAGGACCGGGTCGTTCTCATCTTCAACGCGATGGAAGAAGGGCCCCGCAAAAAGTTGCTCAATGCGATGAAAACCGACGAAGAAGCTGAAAAACTCGCCGACATCCTCCGCCGCATCGGCGACGGCGAACCGAAATCGAAAATCATCGACGAAGCCAAGGAAGATCTCTCGAATTTTTAATAGTCAACAAACAGAGCGGGAAGCGTAAGCGAGCGTTATTCCCCTTTTTTATCCATGATCTCTACCACGCTCTCTCCCACGAAATCTCTCAGTTCCGGCGTTTTGGCGACGCTTTCGGAATCGCAGGTCGATTCGTTTTTGGAGCATTTGCGGAAACAGGCGGAAGAGTCGGATGAAGCGAAACAGCAAGCGAAGAAAGAACTCGCCGAACAGATTCAACGCAACGCGGACAAACGTAAAAACGATCTGGAACAGACGCGGCTGCAAATGATCGCCGAGTCCTGGCAAAGTCAGGATCGCCGCGACCAACTCGACGCGATCGACGACCGAAAGATTCTGCGACGACAGGAACTCGACGGCAAGGAACTCGACAATCAACTTGACCGACGGCTGGATCAGAAACATCGGGATACGGAAAAACAATGGGAATCGCTGCAATCGCGGCCCATCGAGACCGAACAGACCGAAATCCGACCCGATTCGCCAAACATGCTCGGGATCTCCCGGCAAGCGGCGACCGAAGCGGGCCAAAACCGTCCGGAAGACAAGCCGGAAACGCCGTGGAACTCCAAGCCGATGGTCCATTTTTCGCAGGAGACGTCGGTCAAGCCCGCGATGAACATCGAGCTGCCTGCCAATCCCTTGAACAGCGCCGGGGATGGGCTAAAAGGGAAGCAAGAGGTCGCGACGAAAGCGAATGAAGGGGAAAACCCGAACGCGAAGGTTGTGGAGCCGGGAAAAACCGACGCCGTGGAAACGGGGAAACAGATGCAAATGCTCGCGTCGTTTTCCGAGGTCTCCAGTAAAATCGCGTTCGCTTTCAAAAAGTCCGGGGCGATTTCCAACGGGCCCAGGGGAAGTACCAGGCCAGGTTTCGCGGAGTTGAAAGAGTCTCACGAACCGTCCGAGGAGAGTCTTCCGCTCGATTCGCAGATGCTGGAAAAACGTCCGCGAAAAGCGTCGCCGGAACTCCTCGCCAATCTGGATGCCGCTTTGGCGTCCAAAAGCCGCAGGAAATCGGAAACGCACGAAAACGTCAAAAACGACCCGCTCGCCCAATCGCAGCAAGCCGGGGCGCAGCAAGGATCTTCGACCAAAAAGACGAATGAAAAGGACCGCCCGATGCTCGGGCAACTGGATCGGGTCCGCTTGGTCCAACGGGTCGCCAGCGCCTGTCTTTCCGCGTCGAATCAAAGCGGAACGATCCGGATCAAACTCCACCCGGAATCGCTCGGCTCCGTTTCCGTGAAAATCAAGACGAAAAATAAGGCGATGAACATCGATTTGGAAGCGGAAACCGAATCGGCCCGGGCCGCGCTGCTGGAAAACGCCGACGAACTCAAACGGCAGCTCCGTTCTCAGGGAATGCATGTCGAATCGTTTAACGTGCGAATCGCCGCGCTATCTTGATATTTCGGATGCGGACCGGGCGCTGCGCCCCGTTTCCTTTTTCTACGGAAATGTTTACAATGAGGTCCTGAACCCGTCCCAATATTTTTCTTGGAAAGTGCAACATGAATCCGCAAAACGAGACCGCCGTCGCCGAACCGTTCGAACCGAAGATCATCGCGTTCGTCTGTAATTGGTGCACCTACTTGGGCGCCGACCTGGCCGGGACGAGCCGTTTGGAATATCCGCCGAACATCCGCATCATCCGGCTTCCCTGTACCGGGCGGATCGATTTCAATCTGATCGTCAAAGCCTTCCAAACCGGGGCGGACGCCGTTTTGGTCAGCGGCTGTCATCCCGGCGACTGTCATTATACCAGCGGTAATTTCCACGCCCGCCGACGATGGATGCTCTTCCGCGAACTGCTCGATACGCTCGGAATCGACATCGAACGGATTCATTTTTCCTGGATCAGCGCCGCCGAAGGGGCGAAGTTTCAGAAGTTCGTTACGGAAATCGTCGAAAAAGCGCGACAGATGGGTCCGTACCAGGTTTTCGCGAACCGGGAAGCAAGCCATGTTTGAAGAAGAACGGCCTCAATTCGAATCAAACCTGTTTTCCTTCCAAAGCAAGAAAGCGAACCGGATCGCTTCGTATTGCCTGCTCGGCGGTTTAGGGTTCGGACTTCTTTTGGGAGTGATTTTCGTCTTCTGCGGTGGGAGCTGGTTCCGTTCAATTGCGTTTTGCACGACCTCTTTCGGCCTGCTCGGCCTCGCCGCGGGATTCGTCGTCGGCACGAGAATCGACGCGAAGAAAAGAAAAAAGTCGAGCCGGAACCCGTGAATAATCGAAAATCGCCGAAAACACAAAGATATGTGCAACGAATTTAACGGTTTTCACATTCACTTTTCCATGTCAATTACACAAAAAGACGCCGCATGTTTTGCGGCTTCTTGGCTTTCGCGGATCAATTTTGGCGCAATCTGATATTTGACTATTTCTTTACTCCGCGGGCATGGACAATCAAGCGACGGATCGGGCCAAGGAAGCGATTTTGCTCAACGCGTGTTTCTGGGGCGTCGGAAACGGTTTGATCAGTACGTCGTTGGTCGTTTTCCTGATCCGGGATATTTGTGCCGTAAATAAAGCCGTGCCCGTCGGGACGGTGATCGCGTGGATCGTCGCCGCGCCCCGGATCGCGGGGCTGCTGCGGCTCGCGGTGCCCGGGATGATCGAACGGTTCGGTTCGCGGAAATGGTTCTCCCTCCTCGGATTCGCGATTTCCCCGTTGATTCTGCTCGGCTTGCCGTTGGGAATGCCCCGCTTGGTCCACCACGCTCCGCTGGAGACCACGCTCGGCTTTTTGGTCGTGATCTGGTGCGTTTATCACCTGATCGAATATTTCGGCACGATTTCCCTGTGGGCGATGATCGGCGATTTGGTTCCGTATGAAAATCGCGGTCGTTTCCTCGGCACCCGGGAAAGCGTGATGATTCTCGGTCAAACGCTCGGATTTCTCGCGACCGGATTGTACGCTTATTTCGTGATCGATACGCTTCCGAAAACCGTTCCGAAATGGGAAGGGTATCTGTTGCCGACGAATTTCGGGATCGTCTGCCTGCTCCTGGCCGTGATTCCACTATTGCGCGTTCCGGAAATCCCGTGGAAGAAAGCGACCGGCGGGCTGCTCGAGCCGCTGCGAAACCGGCGGTTCGTGATTTTCGTTCTTTTCGGAATGTACTTACAGATGTCCGGCGGGTTGTCGCAAGCGGTCCAGAACACCTACCAGATTTATGTCCTCCAGATTTCCCTGCTGATCTCACTGGCGGCACAGACGTTGACCCGGATCGGGCAATCGGCGATCGCGCCGGTGAACGGTCGCGGAATCGACCGGTTCGGCTTCTTTCCGATCATGTGCGGGTCGCTCGTGATCGTTTCGTGCGGTTCGCTCTGCTATTTTTTCGCCGAACCGTCGACGTGGTGGTTGATTTACGTCGCGGCGGCGACTTGGATCTTCTGGGTCGGCGTGAACGTCGGGATTTCCACGCTCGTGCTGAATCTTTCGCCGCCGGAAAACAAAGCGAGCGGGATCGCGATTTTCTACACCGCGTCGACGTTCAGCTTCGCGATCTCGACGCTTTTCGGCGGATACCTCTCGGATCGGTTCAAGGATGCGGTTCTCACGGTCCAGGCATGGGGGATCGCTTGGGATTACGCCCATTGCAGCTTTCTCGCCAGTTTCGTTCTCCGGCTTTCCGCGATGATCTTGTTGTTATTCATAGGCTTGCGCCAAAATACCCTCAAATGATACCGTCCGCTTAGCTCAGCCCGGGGCAAGCCCCGGCGCTATCGGCATGCTTTGGGCGCGCGCAAAAATAACCTACCCAATTGCACGTTTATAGATCGTATAGTTCCAGTCGCCGTGAAATGTATGTTTTTTGACGCCGACAGCCTTGAGTTCGTCGTCACTAACTTTGATTCCCTTTTCGTACTCGGTG
>JAVBTU010000129.1:0-3883 GCA_031556015.1 Thermoguttaceae bacterium | reverse complement strand
CGCCGCCAGAAAGACCGGGGCGAACGTCGAGCGATTTTTCAATCGTGACGATCCGTTCGTCCAGTGTTTCGACGGCCAAATCCAATTCCGCCTTGCGGACGACATGTTCCGGCTCGGTTGCCGCGATTTTTAGTTTGTGTTGCGAATATTGATCCATAATTAGGCCGTTACAATAACGAGAAGGGTCATGTTCGCGGGAAGAACGACGTCGGGCTTGAGCGTGACCGTGTTCACGTCGGTCGGCTCCCACGAAACTCCGACGGGGTTTTTCGCCCCCCCGGTCGTGTCGTAAATCCTGACCGACGCGATATTTGTGGTATTCAGGTTGTGCGTGACGACATAAGTCGTCGCCGTCCCGTCGCAGTTAATTGGAACGACTGCGGGGGATCGAACTTCGATTTCCGCGAGCGTGTCGTCGATATACTGCTTGTTTGTATAATGCTCGGGCCTCACCGGAAGTAGCGGTGTCCCCTTATAGGACAGGTCCATTCCGTCTGTTGTCGAGAGTGAAGCTAATGGTACGTTAAGTTCGGACATTTGAAATTCTCCAAAAATTAAAATCGAATGATCGCGAAGCCTGAAACCGGAATTGCGAAAGTGATGCTACAGTAATCAAACGTTTGCGTTTTGCGGTCGACGCCGTGTCCGATCCGGTTGCCGTTGGAATCGTAAGTTTCGATCAGCGGACGCAACGAACCGAGTTTATGCTCGACCCGCCAAACATTCGACGGTTCATTTTGACGGTGTACGAAATTTCCACCGCCGAGATGCTTTTCCAGCACTTCGGCGTTATGGTTGACGGCGTCGGTGATGTTTTGAAGTACGGAGTCGGACATGATTTTACTCGTGTTGTATAGCGATCAACGGGAGCGGTTTAACGCCACCGGTGTCGCGGTACGGCGTGCTTACGGTGGTCGGACAGTTTGATACGTTGGCGTTTCGGGGCATTTTTGAATTGCAACGTCGCCAGTTCGACCCCTTCGATGGATGCTGCAACCGCACAGCCGACCATGCAGTCGAGCCAGTGGTTATCGGGCCGGTTCGCCCTCCATTTCCATTCATCGACCGTGCGCCCGTTGGCCAGCGTTTTGATGCGGTATTCGGCAACGAGGTGCTCGGAAAGCAGGAGATGAGCCTTCGGTTCGTGTCCGTACAGCGACAGGCACCCCGGATCGCCCATGAGTACGGCAAGCCTCGCGTGAACGAAGGTTTTCCAGTAATTCGTGTCAATCAAGACGTGCCGCACCTGCCGCTTCCCCGAGATATTCGGAATACGCCAATGTAAACCGACCCGGTCGCCGCGCTGAGTACGATAATCGGAGAACGGGACGCTAGACGCGCCGACATATTTTCCGTGCGAAGGAAATAAATGTGCCGAAAACTTTGATTGTCGGCAAAACTGATAGACGACGTCGGTGCTTTGCCCCCAGTTTGCGTCGATCAAGCATCGCGAAACCCGCATCTGCATGCCGTCCTCGCGATAATACTGATAATCGAATCGCTCCTCGCAAAGAGCTTCCAGCCCGGCATAAATCGTTCCCTCAAGACCGCCGCTTTTGTGTTTCTGCTGCAAGGTCTTATTGGCGTCGCGCCACGTAAAATATGGTCGCGTCTGGTCCGGATAAGTGCCGTAATCGAGCACGAAACCGCCGAATTGCCGGTCCCACGCCGCGATTAGCCAGTACAAAACCGTCTGGTGAACGTCGACGAACATCGTCAAATGGTGGCAGTCGAGCGGAACGACGCCTTTTTCGTAACCGTTGGTTTTGGCGGCGATTTCCTCCGCAGTGAGCATTTCCTCGCCGACCGTTTCGACGACCGGCTCGTTCTGAAATTCGGCCTGAAACGATGCTTCATCCCGGAATTTCAGGTTCATCGCGTGTTGCAGCGCGGAGATTTCATCGGAATTGTGACGCTCAGGCCATGCAACCTTCGCACCGGCGTCCATCGCTTCGCGGTTTTTTTGGTAGAATTCCGATGCAACGCTACCATCGCCGTCGTTCCGCAAGGAGTCGGCTCGCAGTTCGGCATACTGCGTCCATAGCTTTTCGTTCGTCGGGAACGAGTAGACGAGTTTCGCACGCTCCCCCTGCCACTCGGGGTGCTTGTCGCGATTCAAAATATTATCGGCCATATCCTGGGGCCTGATTACCGTACACGCCATCAACCCGGCGATCTTTTTCCCCGGCCCGGCCATGCCGAGCACGTCCCCGGCGAGCACCGACTCGCGGCGTTGGCATTGCGAAGGGGACCAGGCCGACTCGGTCGTTTGCGGATCGTCGATCAATACCAGCCGTGGTCGCACGAGTTTGCCGTCCGGCCTGACATAGCTGAGGCCACGAATTTCCGAGCCGCGCATCCCGCTACAGGAAATCACGACACTCGACGCTTCCGAACCTTTGATTGTCGGCAGGATAACCCGGTCGGCTCCCCACTCGATCCGCGTCGGTTTTCCGAGGTGCTTTTGGCCTTTTTGCCGGTTCGCGATCCGCTCCAAACATTGAATCGGATAACACACCTCGGGAAAATCCGCTTGTAAAAGTTCGTTCGTCTCAAGCCATGTCTTGATATTTTCCAAAAGGTCTTTCGCACGCTCTGCACTCGCCGCGATCAAGCAGACGAGCGGGGCCGCGCCCTTGAGCGCCGCCCAAACGACGGCGACCTGACAAAGAGATGACTTTCCCGAACCTCGCGGCATAGCGATTGCGCAAAGACTCCCTTTCACGACTGCCCGCTCGATTTTTTCGATGACCCGAAGGTGGTCTTCCGACCATGCGAGATAAAACACCTCTCTGAAATACGTTTCACAAAACGTCTTGAACGACGAAAGTGCGGCGGCTTTCCGCTCGGGATTTTCCACTTCGGGAATCTCTCCGATGTCCTGCCCGGTCCGGACCGTCTCGGCGTTGTGCTCCGCCTGACGCCGCTTACGCTCGGCATAGTTTTTCTTGGAAGCGTCAGTTGTCTTTTTCGATTTTTTCATGTAAAATTCGTGATGTAAGATAAGTTGTCGCCGTTGCGGGAATGGTCGGCAGATTTTCGATGTCGGCCTCCCCGATGAGTGTCACCGGCTTTTTCAATATGATCGCCTCGAAAATTCCCCGGTTGACCCCGACGCTTTGCCGCCAATTCTCCAAACCGAGAACAAGCAATTCGTCGCAACGCCGCAGAATCTCAAGGTCGATGGCAATGAATTCATCGTGTTCCAATTCAAGGCCGCCCAATTCCACGGCTGGAACCGTGTTGGCCAACGGGTTAAACACAACGGTCCCGGAGGACATGAGCTTGGCCGAGGCACGGCAGGAAGTTTCGTATCGCTTACGCATTACGTCGGGATTTTCGTGCGCGTATGGGGTCGCAAGATAAAGCATCTGCAAAATCCTTTCTCAAAAAGGGTGAAGAAATATACCGACAAAAATTCCCTTTACGTTTTCGGCAGGATCGGGTATAATGGCGGTATGCGGCAATTGACCGTTTTTTGGCAAAAATCGTCTAGGAAGCGAAACCATGTCTTTACAGGAAATTACATCCAGCCCGTTTTTGACCGAGGAAGGGCTGACGTTGGCGATCTCGACCGTTGCTACTATTTTTCCATCGGAGAATTCCGACACGGAACCATCTCCGGCGGCGAGGAAAGTCGCCGATGTGCTTAACCTAATGGCCAGCGGAGTTGACATTGAAATCATTCCGGTTCAGGCCGAGTTGACCGTTACCCAGGCTGCCAGATTCCTGAAAATGTCCGAGGGGCGACTCAACGAACTACTCGATGACGATCTCATCGGATATCGGCTGGAAGGCGGCCGTCGCATGGTCCAGCGTGAAAGCATACTTGAGTTCGAACGGGAAACGCGGGAAATGGAAGAAGGGTGCGCCGAGTTGACCC
>JAVBTU010000516.1:0-4112 GCA_031556015.1 Thermoguttaceae bacterium | reverse complement strand
CGAGCGCCGCCGAAATTGTCGCGGCCTGTCTCCAGGATTTCGAACGTGCCCGAATCCTCGGACAGCGTTCGTACGGAAAAGGAACGGTCCAGGAAATCTTCCAGGTTCCGCTGAACAACGGAATGCTGAAATTGACCGATTCGAGTTATTGGCGCCCGAGCGGAAAAAACATCAACCGGATTCGCCGCGCCTCGAAAATCGAAAACGGTCGTTATTCGAAACTGTCCACGGAGTCCGACGACTGGGGCGTGACACCGGATCCGGGGCTCGAAATCAAAACGTCGCGCAACCAGTGGATCCTGACGTACTTCCTCCGGGACATGCGGATCGCGATTCCCAAGACGACTCTCGAACCGCTGCTGTCGGTTTACAAGGACGAATTGTGCAAGGATTCCTCGAAACTTCTCCAAATCGGCGAGGACGAACTGGAAGAAGTTTCGGAAGACAATCAAGAAGAACCCGACGCCGAAGAAACGGAGCAGAAACCCGAAGGAGAAAAACTCAAGGAAAAAACCTTCGAGCCGGAAGGAAACGCACCGTTTTACGATCCCGTTTTGGATAAAGCGATTGAAATTTTGTCGACGGATTCGCGATTCGGCCGAAGTGATTCGCAGCCTCGGTCGGCTCCTGCCGACCTGTAATTCAAGTCCAATTTTGAATGTCAATTAAATCGGTATGGAATTTATCAGCGTTAGCTCGATGACGTTAGGGAGTATTATTGGCGGACCGTCGATGTGTTCGGCAAGTTGTGCCTCGCTTCGTAAGCGGCTCTTTTCGAGGAAAACGCGGGATGAAATGAAATTGCCGAAAAAACCACGCAGTCGCTCACGATTTGCAACAGAAAATGGTGAAAATCCGGTTGACATGGTTTGCATTTGTGCGAAAAATGGAGTATAACAGCGGCCTGTTGACGGAGGAGAGGTTTTTGAGGGAGCGAGTCGATCGGCAGTCGCCGGCGAATTTTTTTACGAAAATTCGGCTCTAACCGAGCACATCATCGTTCTCGATGATGTACGGCCCCGCCAAGTGAGTCCCTACGGTTTTCGAGTCGACCCGACAGGTCGTTTTTCGTGTCGATTGGGACGAGGATTCACGTGTCCTTTCTTCTCCAGGTTCGCTGTTTATGAAAAAGACTCCAAGGAGAACCGATCATGCCGATGTCGAGAATTGACACGAAAAAAGTAGGCGATGTGACCGTCGCGATTTGTCGGGACATGAAACTCAACGACGATCTGGTCATTCAAGAATGGGGGGATCAGTTGCTCGATCTCCTGGAAAACCAGAAGAACACGAAGCTTCTGGTGAATTTCGAGCGAGTGCTTTTCATGTCCAGCTCCGCTCTTCGTGCCCTGATTACGTTGAATAAGAAAGCGAAGGATGCCGGCGCTTCGCTGGTTCTTTGCTGCATCGACGACAACATCATGGAAGCGTTCCGAATCACGCGACTGGACACGGTTTTCCAGATCAAGAAGACGGAAGATGAAGGAACGAAAATGCTTGCATTGCTCTCCGATATTGAACCGGGAGCGCGGTAGACCGACGATTCGCCCTGACCCGTTCGCTTTCCTCTTCCTCATAAGGGAGGTTTCACTGTGTCCGTTCATCCATGGATTTGGTCGCGCCAGTGTGATTTTCACTCGGACATGGCCTTCGCGCACAACCTGATCCAGGAAGTTCTTGACCAACTCAAGAACAACGGGTGGACCTCGCACGATATTTTTGCCGTCGAAATGGCGTTGGAAGAAGCGCTGGCGAATGCGATTCACCACGGAAATCAGGAGGACCCGCTGAAGAAGGTTTGTTTCTCCTGCCAGATTTCGGAGGAATTAGCCAAAATCCGAATCGAAGACGAAGGGGAAGGTTTTGATCCCGGAAGCATTACCGATCCGCGAGCGCCGGAAAATTTAGAGCGTGCGTGCGGGCGAGGCGTTTTCCTGATTAAAAATTTCATGAATCGCGTGGAATACTCCGAATGCGGTCGCCGGATCGACATGGAAAAGGATTCGTCCAAAGCCCACCAAACGGACATATAATAGGTGACAAGTGATAAGTGATAGAATTATTGCGATTACCATTGCTTATCACTTATCACTTGTCACTTATTCAAATTTTTAAACATACACTCGGTTCCGCCTGTCGTAATTACAACGAAGAAACCAACTCGATCCGCTTTTGCAAAGATGGGATCGAACCACGGTCGATAAGCGGACTGTCCAGCGGTCGCTCCCACTTGGCAGGGGGCGTAAAGGGAGGACTCGATTCAACGGAAGGATGCCGGAAGAGGTTTCGTAATCGTTACAAACCACTTCGATGAATCACTGAGGTCGGAGTTATCCCGACGAAAGAGGATACTCGTCCCCGTTTCGTGAGGTAGGAAGGGATAAGACGATTTCGGAAAACTTGCCCGACCGATGCGATTTGGTCGGTGTAAGGAAGTCTGCGGGATTTGGGGAAATCGTCTTTCCCCCAATTTTTCGGACCGTGGTCAATGAGTAACGGCATTCACTGAAAGGGTTCAATATGTCCTCTGGACGGGACTTCAATTCCACCGGTCGCAACAGTACCAAAAAGAACGCGTTTTGTTCGTTTTGTCGTAAGAGTTTTCGGGACGTCGGGCCGTTGGTCGAGGGGCCGAGCGATGTTTACATTTGCGGCGATTGTATCGAGCTTTGCCAGTCGATCCTGCAACAGGAGCGGCGTCGGCGCGGCGGAACGGCGAAACCGCTGTCCCGCATTCCCTCTCCTCGCGAAATCGTTTCGCTGCTCGGCGACTACGTCGTCGGTCAGGATTACGCCAAAAAAGTTCTCGCCGTCGCGGTCCACAATCATTACAAGCGTCTGGTCAACGTCGAGTCCGACGATTCCGTGACACTGGACAAGTCGAACGTCCTGCTGATCGGCCCGACCGGTTCCGGGAAGACGCTCCTTGCGCAGACGCTGGCGAAGATTCTCGACGTTCCGTTTGCGATCGGTGATGCAACGACGTTGACTGAAGCCGGGTACGTCGGCGAAGATGTCGAAAATCTGCTGCTCAAACTTTTGCACGCCGCCGATTTCGATGTGGAAGCAGCGCAGCGGGGAATCGTCTATATCGACGAAATCGACAAACTCGGTAAAACGAGCCAAAACGTGTCGATCACCCGCGACGTTTCCGGCGAAGGGGTCCAGCAGGCGCTGCTGAAAATGCTCGAAGGAACGGTCGCCAACGTTCCGCCGCAAGGAGGACGTAAACATCCGGAACAACAGTATATTCAGCTCGATACGACGAATATCCTCTTCATTTGCGGCGGTACGTTTGTCGGGATCGAAGATATTGTCGGACAGCGACTTGGAAAGAAGTCGATCGGATTCGGTCAAACGCTTTCCATCAATGCCGAAAAACGCAGCAACGAGCTTTTGAGCATGGTCAACTCCGAGGACGTGCTTCATTTCGGTTTGATTCCGGAACTGATCGGTCGGCTGCCGGTTCTGTCGACGTTGGAGCAACTGGACGAGGCCGCTTTGATCCGCGTACTCCGGGAACCGCGAAACGCTTTGGTCAAGCAGTACCAGCGGCTTTTCGATATGGAAGAGGCCCACATCGACTTTACCGACGACGCTCTTTCCGCGATTGCCCGCAAAGCGATGGAGAAGAAAACCGGCGCACGGGGACTACGGTCCATCATCGAAAGCGTGATGCTGGACATCATGTACGAGCTTCCCGACTTGCCGTCCGGGTCGAAGTACGTGGTCAACGAAGCGGTCGTCGAGGGGCATCAGGACATCCTCTCGCTCCCTGCTCCGATCACGAAAAGCGCTTAATCGTTATAAAATGCGGAGTACCGGCTAAAAATGGGGGGGCCTTTTTTGCCGGTACTCCGTGTTTTCATTTTCCAATAAGATTACCCCAAATCGGGTAATTCCCACCCTTTGCGGCGTTCTCGAGCGAGGAGCTTGTTGCCCTCTTCGCAATCGGCGAACTTTTCCGTTTTCGGGTCCCAGTGGAGTGTCTTGTTGACCTGCCCGACCGAGCGGGTGATGTTGACGAGTTCGCATATCGTCGTCGAACGCTGTCCGTACTCGATGTCCGCGTTGCACTTCTTGCCCGACTTGATGCAGTCGAGCCAGTTTTC
>JAVBTU010000470.1:0-7616 GCA_031556015.1 Thermoguttaceae bacterium | reverse complement strand
CTGTTCTCGACGAACTCCGCCGGGAGCTTGGTGTCAACCGCCCTATCCGGCTCGTTCGGGGGCAAACCGGAACCGTTCCGTTCATCTGCGGCGTTTTCCGTCCGACGATCGTTCTGCCGCCGCAATCGGAAAGTTGGACCGCCGTGGAAAGACGGGCCGTACTCACGCATGAATTGGCGCACGTCGCGCGAAACGACCTGTTCTGGCAGCTTGTGACGCAAATCGTATGCGCATTTTACTGGTTCCATCCGTTGGTCTGGTTCGCGGCGTACCGAATCTGGATCGAGCGGGAATCGGCGTGCGATGATACCGTGGTGCTACGCGGCGAAAAGCCGTCCGTTTACGCCGACGTACTGCTCGAATTGGCGAGCGGCTTGGGTCGCCAAAAACCGGCCCTGCTCGGCTGCACGGTCGCGATCACCCGCAAAAACAAGGTCGGCAAACGCATCCAGGCGATTTTGAACCCAAACCTGCGTCGCAACCCATTGGGCAAAATCGGAACCGCCGTCTTTCTCGTTGCGGCAATCAGCGCAATCGTTTCCATTGCGACGCTCTCTCCGTTTGCGAAGACGGAGAAAGAAAAAAGCAATTCCGCCCAAGAAACCGAAATCTTTGGTCGGGTCGTCGATATGCAAGGCAAACCGGTCGAGGATGCGTTCGTCGATGTTACTTTATTTCTCTTTTCACCCGACCAAAGCGACAAGCCGATGAGTCCGCCGGGGGCAAATTGGGGATTGAGTTCGGATCGCGCGAAAACGGATTCCGACGGACGATACAGCATTCTCGTTCCCTCGGCATTCAGTTTCGCGACGGCAGCGGCATTTCCGAAGGAAGAAGGTAGATCGCACCTCGTTTCCGAAGCCGTCATGTTTGCGGTCGAGGGAGCCAAAATCGAAAAGAATTTTTTCCTGGAAGAAGGAACGCTCATTTCAGGTTCCGTGAAAGACCCGAACGGTGGCGTCGCGGTCAATTCGAGAGTCTGGTTTAGCGAACACTGGCAAACCCCCAGGGAATTTCTCGATGAAAAACTTACCCCCCATGATTACAAGGAGCTCGTTTTACGTTTGTCCTTCACCCGAGCCGCATACACCGATGAGAAAGGCAAATATGCCATTTATCTTCCCGAAGGCGATTACCAAATCGGAGCACTTTTGGAGCGGGAAATGTCGCTGCCGAACCAATTATGTACGGTCGAACAAGGGCAAACGCAAAAGATGGATTTCGAGTTGATCACACTGAACGACCTTGAAAATATAATGTCTAAACTCGAAGCGAAAGACATAGTTCGAGCTTCGCCTCACGCCGAACCCACCGAAATTTCCGGCCATGTGCTTGACACCACCGGCAAGCCGGTTCCCGAGGCGACGATCAGGATTGATATGATGCGTCCCCACGGAAAGCGATCGGACGGCTCGCCGATGTGGGGGACTTCCGTCCAACTTCCGAAAACCGATGCCGAGGGAAAATATTCGGCGTCCGTCAACAAGAACGACATCATCACTTGTCAGGCGTACCTGTTGGACAAAGGCGGAAAGCCGACGCCGCTCGTTTCGCAAGCGTTCGTGATTCCGTGCGAAAAGACGAACATGATACAAAATTTCATGCTCGAAGAAGGTGTCCACGTCTCCGGAATCCTTCGAACACGGGAAGGACAAGTGGTGAAGGACGGGATCGTTTCGTTCTGTCAAAGCTGGCCGATCCCGGACGAATTGGCCGGAAATCCCCGCAATGACAGCACCGCCGGTTTCAGTCGTAGCGCGACGACGGACGAAAACGGGCTGTATGAAATCTACCTTCCGGCGGGCGATTATCAAGTCGTTTCCTACGGCAAGGTCGGGAGGATGTGCTCACTGAGAATATCGAAACGCACACGCTCCGTCGGGGTGAAAACCCGGTGATCGACCTTGTGTTGAAAGTCGTGCGGGAATAATGCGTTACGCCAAACTATCCGATCCGCCACGGTTCCCGGACGGCGCGGGAACGTAAACGGTTCGCTTCGTCGTCGCCGTGAAATTCCCGCCGGTCCGGGTCGATCGTCAGTTTTCGTTTCAGGATCCAGGAAAGCGCCGCCGCATGGCAGGCGACGTGGGTTTGACCGGCGACGTCGGCATTACAAACCGGTTGTTCGCGGGTTTTGACGCAATCGAAAAAGTTCCGGACATGGGCTCCCGGGGCGATACCACCGAAATTGCCGGAAGACCGCAATTCACTTCGGAGCGATTCCGGAGAAAGCGCGACGCGGCCCGTGTCGCCGGTTTCGACCCAGCCTTCGTCCCCTTCGAACCGGACCGGGCAGTCGCCCAGTCCCATCCAGCCGTCGGGGCGCATGACGAGCTTGACACCGTCGGCGTATTGCGCGTACACGGTTCCGCCGTCCGCTTCATACCGGACGGGAATCGTCGTGTCGCCGTTGACCGCCCATTGGCAAAGATCGACGGTATGCGCTCCCCAATCGTGCAATTTCGCGCCGGAATCGAAATCCTCCTGCGCCCGCCAATCCCCCATGATGTACGCTTCGTTGTACGGTCGCCAGGGAGCCGGACCGAGCCAAAGATCCCAATCGACGACCTCCTTGTCCGGAACCGGTTGCGCGGGGAGCCAATCGCGGCGGAGATTCAAATGATAAATCGACGCGTGAACCGTGTGAATCTTGCCGAGCTTTCCGGATCGAGCCAGTTCGACGGCGAAACGGAAATTATCGACGCTTCTGCGCTGCGTTCCCGCCTGGAAAACGCGATTGTACCGCCGCATAACGTCGGCGAGAATTTTGCACTGGCCGATCGTGATACAGCACGGCTTTTCGCTGTAGACGTCCTTTCCGGCCTTGGCGGCGTAAACGGACGCGGTCGCATGCCAACGGTCGCCTGTCGCGATAAAGACGGCGTCGATGTCCTTTCGCTCAAGCAGTTCACGAAAATCGCGGTACGTGTCGCAGTCCGTGTTGGAATAAAGCTGGTCGATTCGTCCTTTGACGGCTTGGCGACGATCGGCGCGGACGTCGGCAACGGCGAGGAATCGGACATCCGGCTGCGGCAGCATGTAATTGAGAACATAGGAGCCGCGGTGGTTGATTCCGATTCCGGCAAGCGTAATCCGATTACTCGGCGCAACGGCGTTATCCTTGCCCAAAGCGGAACCGGGAATGTATTGCGGAACGACCAAACCGGCGGCAAGACCGAGTCCGGCTTGAAGAAAACCTCGACGCGTAAATGGGGGGATGCGTTTCATAATCGGAAAGCGGCTGGAGGTGTCGGCCTATTGGAGCATCTCCCGAATATATCAGTTGGTCGTGGGAAAATCAATTCCCGAAGGGAATGTTCCAAGTTTTCGCGACAGTTCCTCATTGCCCGAATGGCAGCGACCGATTACGCCTGTAATTCCGAAAAAATAAAATATTCCGAATATGCGACTCAAGACGTTTGTATTGATTCGTCGATAAAAGCCTTGAAGATGAGTGGTCTGCTCCACAATCGACGGCGATTTATGGCTTGCGATGAAAGATCACCTTTTTTCCAATATTTAAAGTGTACTTCTAAGGAGAATAAGCGATGAATCGCGTAAAAAAGATGGTCGGACGCTGGGTTCTTACGGTGATGGGAGGAACGATTCTTTTGGGAACGCTTTCCTCGATCGGTTGCACCGTTCACACCAACGGTATGACGCTGCCCAGTCCGCAGTGGACGAAACAACGGGTTCAATACTTCCCGACCGGCCCGCAGTATCCTCTTTCCAATGAGGAAAGCATGATGAAAGAAATGCAGGCGGAAAAGACAAACCAACAATAATTAAGTGATAGATGACAGGTGATAGGTGAAAGGTGATAAATGAAAAGTGATAAGTGATCTGTTGCGGGTAACCCGATTATCACTTTTTATCTATCACCATTCACTTAATTGTACTGCCTGACTTACGAAATCTGTTTTCGTGGGCAAGGCTATAGGCTTCAGGCTTCAGGCTTCAGAATAAAAAGGATGGGCAGACATCTGAAATCTGAAGCCTGAAGCCTGAAGCCTGAAGCCTGAAGCCTGAAGCCTGAAGCCACGTAGCGGATTCAAGCGGAATTCGTGGAAAAGGTCAAAATAAGTGAGACAGTACAATTAATTATCACTTATCACATATCACTTAATTATCACCTCTCCTTCTCCATGCCCGACTATAATCTTTCCGTTTCGGCTCAACAGTGGGTCAACGTGATTCTGATCTGGATCGGCTTTGCGGCGATTGTCGGCCTTGTGGTTCGAAGCGTGTTGCCGGGAAAAGAACCGAGCGGTCTGATCGGAACGCTTTTGATCGGCATTCTCGGCTGCTGCGTCGGGCCGCTCACGGTTTCGCTCGTATGGAAGATCGAAAATTTCAATCCGATCAGTCCGATCGGATTCTGCGCGTCCGCGGTTTGCTCGCTCGTTTTCCTGTTGCTTTATCGGGTTCTCTTTTTTCTATTCGTTCGGAAAAAAACCGCGCTTTAATCACGCAGAGCCGACGGGCGTCTTCCATCAATCGGCGGAGGAAAGTGCGCGAAAAAAAATCGTTCGTTCCAGCGGAGCGTAACGATTACTCTTTGTTCGCTGCCATTGTTTCGATCCCGTGACGCCTCGTTGGGCGGTTGGCCCGAACTCACCGCCAAATATTTCCGCACCCCGTGATATGCAAGTGGAATTTGCCGGAGGTTCTCGACCCGGGATCGAATTGGGATTAGAATCGACGTTCTCCGAATTAGCAAATGCTCCGTTATTGTCATGAACGCCCGATTACTCATTCGATACTCGATTATCGTTCTCGCCGTCGCCCTGCTCGGGGTCGGGATCGCCAGTGCGTTCGGGTTGATCGAACTGGGAGATTACCAGCGAGCCTTGGCGCCGCGGTTGCCTTACGACACGGCGATTCGAATGCCGACTCCGCCCCCTCCACCGCCGGACCGCTCGAAAGAAGGACCGGAATTCGGGGAATTGCACGCCGGATCGGGAAAGCCGTCCGCCTCGTTCACGGGAAGCTGGTCCCGATTTCGCGGCGACCGACTCGACGCGATCGCGGAAAATTCGCCGAAACTTGCCAGAACGTTTCCTGCAGGCGGCCCGAAAGTTCTTTGGACGATTCCGGTCGGCGAAGGTTACGCCGGAGCCGCCGCTCGCAACGGACGCGCGTTCCTTCTCGATTACGATTTCAAACGCCGTCGCGACCTGCTTCGTTGCTTGAATGTCGAAACGGGCGAGGAAATCTGGAATTTTTCTTATCCGGTCATGGTCGCGAAAAACCACGGCGTTTCCAGAACGATCCCGGCGGTTACGGACCAATATTGTATCACGATCGGTCCGATGTGCCACGTTTCTTGCGTCGATCCGACGTCCGGCAAACTTCTCTGGTTCCGCGACATGGTCAAGGATTACGGAACCGTTGTCCCGCAGTGGTATGCGGGCCAGTGTCCTTTGATAGACGGCAAACGGCAGACGGCAGACGGCAGTGATGAGACGAAAGAAGTTGCCGTATTGGCGCCGAGTGGGACCGAGGCTTTGATGGTCGCGATCGATTGCGAAACGGGAAACGAACTCTGGCGAACGCCGAATCCGTTTCGCTGGGTCATGACGCACACGTCGATCATGCCGATGAAGCTCGGGGAACGGGACACTTACGTTTACGTCGGCAAGGAAGGAATCGTCGGCGTCGATGCGACGACCGGCGAGATTCTATGGACGAATTTCGATTGGAAAATCGGAATCGCGACCTGCCCTTCCCCGCTGGTATTGCCGGAGGACCGCATATTTCTGTGCGGTGGATACGAATCGTCCGGGGCAATGCTCAAAATCACACCGGCCGCGGACGGAAAATACGAGGCGAAATTGGCGTGGCGTCAAAAGCCGATGGTTTTTCGTTCCGAGCAGCAGACACCGCTCTTTTTCGACGGACGTATTTTCGGCCTGAAGCAATTGGAACGGAAGTTCAATTGCATCGATTTGGACGGCAAGATCGTGTGGAACAGCGGAAAAACGGACCTCGGACCGCAGGGGGCCGGCCCGTACATGATCGCCGACGGGTTGTTCCTCATTTTATCGGACGAAGCCGTACTGACGATCGCTGAAGCAACGTCGAAGGAATTCAAACCGCTCGGTTCCTGGGAGATTTTGTCCGACGCTTATGACGCCTGGGGCCCGATGTGCTTCGTCGACGGCTTGCTGATTCTTCGCGACCTGACCCGGATGACTTGTATTGATTTGCGTCAATGAATTCCCAAAAAAGAGTCGGGGATGAAGCGAAGCGCAATCCCCGGGCGAATCACGGCAGTTCGCTTTGCGGAGCGATTTTTTCCTCCGGTAAACGGGGAACGCTCGGGAAAAGAAGCGTGAATTGCGTTCCCCGACCGAGTTCGGATTGCATGAGAATGCGTCCGCCGTGGGTTTCGACGATCTTGCGGACCGTCGGCAATCCCAAACCGCTTCCGTCTTCTTTCGTCGAAAAAAAGGCGTCGAACACATGAGCGGCGGTACGCTCGTCGATTCCCGCCCCCGTATCGATCAGGTCGATCACGACTTCGTTGCCGCTTTTACGCGTTCTGATCACGAGTTTTCCGCCGTCCGGCATTGCTTGCTGCGCGTTGATGACGAGATTCAAAATCGCGCGCCGGAACGATTTCGCGTCGAGCCGGACCGTCGGCAAATCGGTACCGTAGTACTCCAAAATTTCGACGTTCGACGCTTTTGCCTGCGGTCGGTAAAAGTCGATCAGGTCGCGAATCTGCCGGTTCACGTCACGCGGTTCGAGCATTAGGCGGTCCGCCCCGGCGTAGTCGAGAAATTCGTGGAGAAGTTCCTCCAGACGGCCGCATTCCTTTTTGACGGTATCGATTTTTTTCATCGCCCGTGTTCGAGCCCGAATCTCGGTCCCTTCGAGGTCTTCGGCGAGAAGCTGCATATTGAGCCGAATCGTCGAGAGCGGGTTCTTGATTTCATGCGCAAGCCCGCCCATCAATTGAGCCATTTCCGAGCATTGGTCGATCAAATCGCGCATGGTCGATAAATTCCGTATTCTCAGTTGCTGATGGTAAACCCGTTCCCGCTTTGCGCCCTGCCTCCTCATCGAATTTCATCCCGCCAAAAAAAGAGCCGGATACTTTGCGAACAAAGTATCCGGCCCAATTGGTGTTCGAGAAGAAAAGGGGATTCCTCAATTACCAGGCGAAATGAGCAAACGCTTTGTTCGCTTCGGCCATCCGGTGAACGTTCTCACGCTTCGTAATAGCCGTACCTTGCTTATTATAGGCGTCGAGCAATTCCGAGGCAAGTTTCTGATGCGTCGGTTGTCCCTTTTTATCACGAACGGCCAAAAGAATCCAGCGGATCGCCAAGGACTGCTGCCGATTCTTCTGGACCTGCATCGGCACCTGGTAGGACGCACCACCGACGCGTTTCGAGCGAACTTCGATGTTCGGTTTGACGTTGTCCAAAGCCTGGTGGAACACATCGATCGGCGTTTTGTCCGCGATTTTTTCCTTAATCACGTCTAAAGCGTCGTAGAAAACCCGCTGCGCCGCGGTTTTCTTGCCGTCCCACATGAGACAGTTGATGAACTTGCTCGCCAAGAGGGAATCATAAACCGGATCCCCTTTCAATTGCTTTCTGCTGGAT
>JAVBTU010000371.1:0-7995 GCA_031556015.1 Thermoguttaceae bacterium | reverse complement strand
AGGTCGTCCGGCGTCGCGAGCAGAAGCGCCTTGGCCAACGCTTGACGGACATCGGGAATCACTTCTCCGATTCCGCGAGGTTTCAAGCTTTTCGCCGTGGAGTCAGCCTCCAGCACGGTCGTCTCGAAATCGTCCGAATTTTTACAGACATTGGAGCCGGCGATGGTATACAAACCGAGCGCCGGAAAGGATCGCGGACTGTTCGGATGCTGTGTGAAAATGATCCAGTCGAAATAACGAACCAGTTCCTCAAGCATCCCTTCGTTGTCTTTGCCGAGCATGGAACCGAAAAGGAGAATCTTTCTTCGCGGCGTGGGGCAGTACATTCGCAGCGTATCGAGCAAGTGTCGCACCGAAGCGCGATTATGGGCTCCGTCCACGATGATCAGCGGTTGGTGTGAAAGGACTTCCACTCGCGCCGGAAGTCGAACCGCATGAAGTCCCCGGCGGATCGCCTGTTCGGAAATCTTTCCGCCCTTTTCTTCAAGTAGGATCGCCGCCGCGATCGCGAGTGACGCGTTTCTCGCTTGATGCTCTCCCCATACGGAAAGGGTCAATTGATTCAATCTTCTCGGTTTGGCGAACCTGGTCGACTTTGCCACGAAATCGAAATTCATTGTCAAGTCTTCGTTGGGCAGGAGAATTCCGCCCGAACCGGGGGCGTACGAAAAATCGCGACCGATCTCGTAAAGCGTCGCCCGGTTGAGCGACGCGGTATTCCGAATCGCTTCCGCCGGTTCGGCGGACCGGACGCCGGAAATAACGGGGATTCCCGGCTTGACGATCCCGGCTTTTTCCCGCGCAATGTCCCCGAGCGTCGGACCGAGCTGTTCGATATGGTCGAAACTGATGCTGGTGATGATCGTCAAGTCCGGGCGGCAGACGTTCGTCGAATCGAGCCGTCCGCCCAAACCGACCTCGATGATCGCGAAATCGACGTTTTCCCGGGCAAAGTATTCGAACGCGAAAATCGTCGTCAGATCGAAAAACGTGAGAAGATCCTGCGTTCGGCCATCGAATTTGTACTTTTTCTCCAGAAGATCAATCCGTTCTTTTCTTTGGAGAATGTGTTTCGCGAAGTCTTCACGGTCGCAAGGAGCGCCGTCGATCGTGAAACGCTCCATGAGTGAATGAAGATGCGGCGAACTGAAACGTCCGACGCGATACCCCGCCTGGAGAAGAATCTGCTCCAAAAAGATGCAAGTCGAACCTTTTCCTTTGGTTCCGGCAACGTGAATAATCGGATAATTTTTGTCCGGCGCTTCCAGTTCGTCGAGTAAGTGTCGAAGATTTTCGAGCCGATTTTCGAGCTTTTCGTAAGGAATCGACCGAAAAGTCTCGTAATTGATGCGATGATGCAAATACGCGAGCGCCTCGGGAAAACGAGCCGAATCGTCCGGGGCCGAAAAACAGGAAAGCAAGTTATCACCTATCGCCTTTCACTTACTTCCCCCTTTTTCTCAGCAGTCGGATTTCCTTGATCAGGGCCGCTTTTGCGATTTCGGCGGCGATGCGGCCGGCGGTGATTTCCAAGACGGCCAGTTCGCCGATCGGAAAATCCCGCTGAACTTCGGAGAAGAACCAGAGGGTGCCGTAAATCGTCGTTTCCGAAGAAACGGGAACGCAAACCGCGGACGGGAAGTCTTCCGGCGGATTCCAACTTTCCTGGAGAAATTCGTCGTTGAGGATCACGGCTTGGCCGAGCATCGCTTCCATATCGGCCAGGGAATCCCGTAAAACCCGCGGCGGTTCAAGCAGTTTTTCTTCCGGCAGTCCCCAGACGACGCGGAGTTTCAGTTGCGTCGAATCCTTGTCGAGCATGTAAAGAGAGGACGATTGGCAATTGACGATTTTTGCGGCGTGTTTCAATTGATCCCGAAGGATTTTCGAGATTTCCTCATCGCTCCTGACCCGGCAGGTCACGGGAATATCGGTCGCCTGCTCCGCTTCCCGATGAGAGAGCGCCGACTGCCAGTGATACGCGTCGGCCAAAAGTTCCGCGAGCGCCGACGCGTACCCTTCCCGTTCCCGGTCGGAAAGCGGCGACGTGTTTTCTCGGGCCCCGTAGATGACCAGATGCCCCGCCGTTTTACCCAGTCGGTTTTCCACGGGTATCGCCGGAAAAGAGAACCGGTCCTCGGGGAGACTCCCTCCGGCGCGCACGAAACGAATGTCGATCCCGGTCGTTTCCCGGGTCGCGTTCAGCAAGCCGGGGAGACTCCCGAAGAAATGGACGTCTTCATGGTCCAGAAACGGCTTCGGCGCGGGAAAGGCTTTCAGGTGCTTTTCGTAAAATTCGGGACTCATAGTGTTGCAACGTGGGTGGATTTACGGGGTAATGCGGAGTTTTGGGGGCGGACCTGTACTCCATTACGATCCTGATCCCGTCGCAAACACGAAAAATTTGAGGAATTCGCCCTTTTAGTAATAATTTCGTATTTGAGTCGATCTTTGAATGCGGTCGGTTCGTGATACGCGAGCAACCAGCTCACCGAACCTTGCAGAATCATCGGGAAAGCCCTCCGGAAACCGAAATCTATTTGAACTTCAACCGATTTTTCACGTTGTTACGGCAATAGTAACATGCACGAGGCGCGTTTGCCGTTGAGGGGCAGCCGACTGTAAAGCGTTCCGAAGATTTCCCGCCCCGCCGGGGCGGAATGTCTCTAACCGCCGGTGTCAACCCTCGTTGCACCACACAAGTCGTCGGACAGATCTGGAAAACCTTATTTTCACCTTATTTTGTTTGACAAAACAACCTCAGTAGCCCACATACGACAAGAAAACAAACCTCATTACCTTATTCCAGAACTTGAATAAGGTAATGAGGTCTGTGAAAAGTGAATGTCCGAGGCTACTGAGGTTGATTTTTCCTCAAAAAAAAGGTTTTTGTAAGCGGCCGACGTTATTTGACGAACACAACTGATAAAAAAGATGTGTGGTACAGCGAGGGTTGACACCGGCGGTTAGAGACATTGCGTTCCTTCAGGACGTTGTTCATTACGAATTCGAGTCAAATTTTTTCATACCCAATGCCCTTTACAAAGAGAAAGAGCCGGGAATTGCGATGCGCAATCTCCGGCTCTTTTTTGTTCGGCTCTGATTTTCGATCGTCTACCATTTCAATCCGAACTTGTCGCCGTCGGAGTTGGAAGCGATACCGCCGCGGAGGGGGCCTTTGTGCTGGTCCTTCTGCTTGATCGGCTTGCCGAAGGATTCGGCGGTCGGCTTTCCTTGTCCCGGAGCGTTTTCCTCATCGGAATCCGCCGAGGTCTCCGGTTTCGCTTCCGCGACGAGCTGTTTGATCGAAAGCGAAACCCGCCGACCGGTCGAATCGATCGACTGAATGTACACGTCGATCCAATCGCCGACGTTGACCACTTCCGCGACGCTCGCGACCCGCTTGTGAGAAAGTTCGCTGATATGAACCAAACCTTCAACGCCCGGCATCAATTCGACAAACGCCCCGAAATCCATGATCCGGGTCACTTTGCCGCGCGCCTGCGTTTTTTCCTGAAAACGATCGTAAATGTTGCTCCACGGATTGTCGGCGTCGTCCCGATAGGTCAACGAAATTCGATTCGTATCAGGGTCAATCCGTGAAACTTTGACCTTGATCCTCGCTCCTTCGGACAAAACTTCGCTCGGATGTTTGATCCGCCCCCAAGAAAGCGCGCCGATCGGAATGAAGCCGTCGACGCCGCCGAGATCGACAAACGCGCCGGCGTCGATCAGCTTGCGAACGACTCCCTCGCGAACCTGGCCCGCCTGGAGTTCTTGAAGCAGCTTTTCACGCATTTCTTCCCGCTCCCGCTCGATCATCACACGGCGGCTGAGAATGAGATTGCGACGCATCGGATTGACTTCCGTAACGACGCACTGGAGCGTTTCGCCAACGTAATCTTCCGGTTTTTCGACCCGAAACACGGCGATTTGCCCCATCGGAATGAATCCGCGGAGTTTGTTCACTTCGCATTCCAAACCGCCGGTATTGACCGCCGTGATTTTCGCGGAGAGGATCATTCCTTCCTGAATCTGCTCCCAATCCCGTACGTCCGCAGCGGCCAGCGGGAGCGATAGTTCGTAAAGCCCTTCTTCGGGAAGAAATTTCAGGACGATCACGTCCCATTCCTGCCCGGCTACAGGGAGCGTTTTGAACTGCTTGAGCGGGACCATTCCCTGGTCGCGACTGCCGACATCGAAAAAGACGTCTTCACCGCTGAGGGAGAGGACTTTGCCTTTGAGCTTGGTTTCCGGCTCCAGTTGCGCCTGGGAGGCGACTTTATCGACGCCGGACATCAGCGATTCCATTTCGGTCCCTTGAAAGAGCGCCGAGAATTCATCTTCCAAATCGTCGGAAAGCTTGCCGCGCACGTTCGGAACCGGAATCCGATGCGACGACCTCATCGGGACGTCTTTCATTGCGGAAAAACCTTCGTCGGAAAGGTGGTCCGGATGGATGTCTTCTTCATTTTCACCTTCGGAACCTTTTCGCGGGCGAGGCGCGGAGAAATTTTTCTCGCTGTCGCTCCGGGGTTCGCGCGGCTTTTGACCTTCGAACGAATCTTTCTTAAAAGACGCGGCTTTGACGGGCGGAGCGTCGGCGGCGGACTCCTCTTTTTCCTTCGGCTGCTCCGGATCGACGGCGGGAATCGTCGGTTTGGGGCGGTACTGGTCCGGATTCCGTTGGGAACCGATCAGGACTTTCGGGCGAGAGGAATCTTGGGTTTCAAGCGAAGAATCGGACGGAATCGGCGCGGTGCTCATTGGGTGTCAAAGGTAAACTCGATTCGGGAAACAATACGATGAGTTCGCATTGTATCGCATCCTGCCGGAAAAAGAAGATGGGATAATTCCTTGACAGAAAACTGCAAAGTCCCTTATTTTCGCGCGGAGACACAAAGGCGCGAAGGTTCTTGACCAAAACATCCCCAGAATAAATCATCCCTTTTGTTTATGTTGCCTACCTGCTTTCAAACTCCGCGTCTTTGCGTCTCCGCGCTTGTTTTTACGACTTTGCAGTTCTCTAGCGCACCCCCTCGCGTGATTTGGCAAAAGATTATATAATGCCTGATCCTTTTTTAGATCGGCGTGGTCTTTCCTGCCGGTCCAGCCCCGCTCCGGGTTTAGCCCTCTCAAGAATCCAACCTCCCAGGAAGTGCTATGGTTTCACAGACTTCGGACTTCGACATCAAGCAAACCGTCCTTTACAACGGAACGTTCGGCCCTCGGGAAATTGAAATATTGACCGCCGGCGTCAGTCGGGATTTTACCCAGTACGACTTGCTCAAAGAGGCGGTCGCGGAATTGGAAACCAAAAAAGAAGAATTGAGCCCGGCCAGCCAGGTTCGGCTCGGCGTTTGCCTTTATCTGATCGGTCGCTTTCCGGAAGCAATGGTCGCCCTGAAAAAAGGGGACGGCGGTGCGCTGGCTCACTTTTATCTCGCCAAGACGTATTTCGTCGATAAAGAATACGAACAGTCGCTCAAAAGTTACGATCTTTCCCAGAAAGCCGGGTACAACGTCGATTCCTGCGCTCTGGGCCGCGCGGAAGTGTACCGTTATCTCCGACAACCGGAAAAGGGACTCGTCGAACTCGATAAGCTCTCCGGCGCCGTGGAACAGACCGCCGATTATCTCTACGAACGCGGAGCCACGGTTTTCGCGATCGGCGGCAATCCCGAAGAAGCGATCGCCCTTTACAAGCGGGCCGTCGACGTCGACCGAAATCATCCCGGCGCTCTTTTCGGGCTCGCCTTGGAAAGCGAACGGCGCGGATTCGATCAGGACGCGCTCGAGCTTTACAAGCGTGCCGTGACCCATTTTCCGACGCATGTCGGCGTGCTGATTAACCTTGGAATCCTTTACGAGGACCTGGAAATGTACGACTCGGCGATCCTTTGTTATCAAAGGGTGCTGGATGCGTTTCCGAACCATCCCAAAGCGAGATTGTTCCTCAAGGACGCCCGGGCGTCGAGCGAAATGCACATCGACGAAGACGCGCAACGCAATCGCGACCGCATGAGTCTGATTTTGAATCTGCCGGTTTCCGATTTCGAGCTGTCCGTCCGGAGTCGCAACTGCTTGAAGAATATGGGAATCGTTTCCCTCGGCGATCTGTGTCGACATTCGGAACAGGAGCTGCTTGGCAGCAAGAACTTCGGGGAAACCTCGCTCGTCGAGATTCGGGAAATGTTGGCGCTCAAAGGGCTTCGACTCGGTCAATTCGCGACGGACAAACATACCACGGACGTTGCCGAAGTTGAAACGCTTTCGCCGGACGAACAAGCCGTGCTGCTCCGCCCGGTCACGGACTTGAACCTGTCTGTCCGCGCGAGAAAGTGCATGAACCGACTCGGAATTCAAACGATCGGCGAGCTGGTCCGCCGTACCGCCGAAGAACTGCTCGAATGCAAATACTTCGGCGTCACGAGCCTCAAAGAAATTTCGGACAAACTGACCGCGTTCAACGTGAAATTACGCGGTGAATAATCATCAATTTTGAACACAATACCTAACGATCGAGGAGAAACTCAAGTATGTCCATGAGTGAACGGAAAAAAGAATTGCGAAGACGCCGCAAACGCCGCGAGAAATTCGCGCACATGAAGACGAAGCTCGCCAAAGCGGACGGAGCGACCAAGGAAAAAATGGCCGCTCAACTTCGTAAAATGACGATCGGCGCCGAAGGGGTGATTCAGGCGTGGGGCCTCGAGTAAAATCGAGCCGCCCCGCCAAACCGCGAGCCGGTCGGAATCTCGGCAGTATACCGCAGGAGAAAGAACCGCTCGGGTTAAGGATCATCGGCGGACGGCTGCGCGGCAGTACGCTCGCCTATTCCGGCGACAATCGTGTCCGTCCGATGAAAGACCGCGTTCGCGAAGCGGTTTTCAATCTCATCGGACCGGGCGTCAAAGGGAAACACGTGATCGACCTTTTCGCCGGTACGGGAGCTCTTGCGCTGGAAGCGATCAGTCGTGGTGCGATTTTCGCGACCTTGATCGAGCTTCATCTTCCCACGGCAAAAAACGCGCGGACCAACATCGAAAATCTCGAACTCGGCGAAATTTGCCGACAGGTCAACACGGACACGTTCTATTGGGCCAAGACCCGGGAAAACTTCGAATCGAAAGGTCCGTGGTTAGTTTTCGTCAGCCCACCGTACGAATTCTTTATTTCGCGAAAACGCGATATGGTCGAAATGATCGGCAGTCTTTACGAAGCCGCTCCGATCGACTCTCTTTTCGTGATCGAAGCGGACGGACGGTTCGATTTCGAATCCCTCGGCCTCCCGATTTCCGAGAAGAAACGGCGTTCCTATCCCCCGGCGGAAGTCGGGATCATCGTGAAAGACGAATGAACTTTTGGAAACTGGAGTACAGGCTTCCAGCCTGTGTCACGGGCAAGATGCCCGTGCTCCAGTAGGTTTCCAATCACTGCGGATTCTCAAGCACGACCGGAACTTTGACCGTTTTGCCGTCCCGGAGGACCGAAACCATGATCCGATCGCCGGCTTTGTGGGCTTCGATGGTCGTGAAGAAATCCTCCGCCGTTTTGACCGGAACGTCGTCGATCGCCGTGATCAAATCGGCCGCGGACGTGTCGACGTATCTTTGGGTGATCGAAAACCCGCCGCGATTCGAACGTTTCTCGACCAGCTTCGGCCCCTGTAACCCGGCTCGGTCGGCAGGCCCGTCCGGTTTGACCGCACGGAATTGCAGCCCGTCTTCGGTTTCAAAAATTTGCAAGCCGAGTTCCGCCCGGGCGACTTTGCCCACTTTGACCAAAATCGGACCGATCCGATGAATGTTGTTCGTCGGAATCGCGAAGCCGACCCCGCTGTTTTCCCCGACCCGGGACGCGATCGCCGTGTTCATTCCGATCATTCGTCCCTTGGAATCCAAAAGCGGACCGCCGGAATTGCCGGGATTGATCGCCGCGTCGATCTGAATCACCTGTTTGATCGGCCGATTACGGACACGGCTGCCGATCGTA